>JAHIQV010000417.1 GCA_018903185.1 Gammaproteobacteria bacterium
TACCACTACCCCGCCAAAGACGAACTGATCAATTCGCTGTTCGAGCGCTATGAACACGCGCTCAACGAGCTGCTGGGTGCGGGCGACGGCGTGCGCAACGTGGAAGACGCCTGGTTCTTCCTGCATTCGCTGTTCGAGATCATCTGGGCCTACCGCTTTCTTTACCGCGATCTCAACGACCTGCTGTCCAAGAACCGCCTGCTGGAGACCCGCTTCCAGGGCGTGCTGAAAAACAAGACCCGCGCCGTCCGCGCGCTGCTCTCGGGCATGAGCCGCAGCGGCGCGCTGGACATCGATGCGCGCGAACTCGAACCCACGGCCAACTGCATGGTGGTGGTGCTGACCTACTGGCTGAGCTTCGAGTACGTGCGCGACCCGCGCAACGCGCTGGAACCCGACAACGCGCAACATGCGCTGATGCGCGGCGCGCAGCACGTGCTCAACCTGCTCGCGCCCTACCTGGAAGCCAGCCAGCGGCAACACCTGCTGGAACTCACCGACGCCTACAACGGCGCCGCCACCTGAACACACGGCAAGGACAGTCCCCATGGCACCCTGGGCCCCTTGCCCCTACGCCGGCCTCTACCGCCACGACAGCGACAGCCTCGCTCGCGACTGGACCCGCCTGCACGCTGGCGATGCCGAACCGATGCCGACCGACCCGGCCCTGCTGGACGCCTGGGCGCTGTACCACAACGGTGAATTCGAACGCGCCGTTCACGCCGGTCTGGCCACGGGCGTTGACGGCCTGGCGCTGGCCAACAAGGCCGCCTGCATCTACGCGAACTACGTCGAACCCGGCGAGCAGGTCCGCCTGCAGTTGCTGGTCAGCGCCGCCGAACGGGCCCAGGCGCACCAGGCCAGCGCACCGCACAATGCCAACGCCTGGTACTGGCAGGGCTACGCGCTGGGCCGCTACAGCCAGGGGGTGAACGTGGCCAAGGCGCTCGCCAAGGGCCTGGGCAGCAAGGTGCGCCTTGCCCTGCAGACCACGATCGAACTCGCGCCGAACCACGCGGACGCCCATCTCGCGCTGGCCAACTACCACGCGGAGGTGATCGACAAGGTCGGCGAGCTGATCGGCAGCATGACCCATGGCGCGCGCAAGGACACCGGCCTGGCGCTCTACCGCAAAGCCCTGGTGTTGAACCCGGACTCGGCGATCACGCTCCACGAGTACGCCAACGGCCTGCTGATGCTCGAAGGCGCGCGCGCTCTCGAAGAAGCGACCCGCCTGCGTGAACGCGCCGCAGCGTTCGAGCCGCTGGACGCGATGGAGCGCCTGTATGTGGAAGCCAGCCGGATGGCGCTGGAGGATTAGGACACACCCCCGCCCCGCTTCGCGCGACCCCCTCAAGGGGGCTGAGGGCCGCGGCTCCGAGCCTGCCTGCGCAGGCTTGGACGGCCCGAAGAAGCCTCGACTCTGGCGAGGCTGCGGCCTGCAAGGTGCACTGGCCGTCCGGCAAAGCCGGCCCGGCGGTGCCCTCGGCTGGACAGCTCCGCGCGTTGCGGATCACCCCAAGGGGTTTCACTTCATGCCGAAGCGGCCAGCCCTTCGACGGCCTGAAACAGGGCCTGCCGCCCCTGACCCACGATCTGTGTGCGCCAGTCATTCGTATCCACATAGAACGCGTCTTTCATGCGCTGGTGGATGGCGGCCCGCAGCGCCGCAGGCGCTTCGGGATGGCGGTTCAACCAGTGGTCGCCGCGCAGCGCGTTGATCACTTCCATGATGGGCACGGTGCCGTACTCCAGGGCGATGCCGGTGTATTCGGCCTGTGGACACTCTTCGTACATCGCGCCCCACATCAGGCCGGTGAGCAGCGCCGAGGTTGACGACCCGTCGTAGATCGAAGTCACGGGCGTCTCACCGTTGCTGCCCCACCAGGCCCGGGCGCGCTGCAAGGCCGCGGCATCGTCGCGGCAGGCAAAGATGCGCTCGCCCACGCCGCATGGCCCGAGGCCGGTGTGCAGGTCGATCCAGGCGATGTGGCGCGCCCGCCGGGCGTGGCTGCGCAAGACCTGGCGCAGGGTCTGGTTGCTCCAGGTGGGCGCGGTGCCGCCAAAAAACAGGCCATCGGCAAACGCATGCTGCCCCTGCGACACCGCGGCCTGGTAAGCCGTCTCGCCGTGCAGGGCGATCCAGCGGTCGAGCGCGGCCGCGTTGTCCGGACCCGGTGGCCATTCGGGTGGCAACAGCAGATCGTGCAGCCCGGCGTAGGCCGTGTTCACCGGCAGCGGCTGGCTGAAATCCTGGAAGTTGCGGTTGAGATCGACGTTTTCGTTCGTCACGCGGCGCAGGTGCGAAAAGCCGTAGGGGTTGAGCGCGTGGATGTAGAGCACCGCGACCCCCGCCTCGCGTGCGTGCTGGCGCCAGGCCTGATCGTGGGTCGCATAGACCTGCACCCCGGAGCCGCAAAAGCCCTCGGCCCCGTGACAGGCGCTGCTGACAATGAGCAGGCGCTCGGCGTCGGGCGAGCCATCGAGCGCCAGGTCCATGGCCAGGGTTTCGCCCTCGCGACCGGGCAAGGGATGGTTGTGGCTGCGGATGGCCATGCCGGCCGCGGCAGCCCCTTCCAGAAACAAGACCCGGGCACGGGCGTACGAAGGCGCAAAAGCGGCCTGGATGTCGATCATGCGGGCGCACCGGTGCGCGGCCGGGCCAGCCACTGCGTGGCCAGGCGGACCCAGTAGGTCGCCCCGAGCGGGATCAGGTCGTCGTTGAAGTCGTAGTGCGGGTTGTGCAGCATGCACGGTCCCACATCGTGGCCACCGCCTTCGTAGCCGGCGCGGTGCGCACCGTCGCCGTTGGCGATGAACACATAGCAGCCCGGCCGCGCCTGCAGCATGTAGGCAAAGTCTTCGGCGCCCATGGTGGGCTCCTGGTCCAGCACCTGATCGGCGCCCACGATGTCGGCCATGACCGAACGGGCAAACTCGGTTTCCGCCGGGTGGTTGACGGTGGGCGGGTAGTTGCGGTTGAAGCCGAACTCGCAGGTCGCGCCGAAGGCCGCGCAGGTGTGTTCGGCAATTTCCTGCATGCGGCGCTCGATCAGGTCGAGCACTTCGAAGGTGAAGGTGCGCACCGTGCCACGGATCTCGCAGCTGTCGGGCACCACGTTGTTGGCCTCGCCGGTGTGGATCATGGTCACCGAGATCACCCCCGCGTCCACCGGCTTCTTGTTGCGCGTGATGATGGTCTGGAAGGCCATCACCATCTGGCAGGCCACCGGCACCGGATCGATGCCGTTGTGCGGCAGCGCGGCGTGCGATCCCTTGCCGCGGATCACGATGCAGAAGTCGTTGCTCGACGCCATCACCGGCCCGGTGCTCGCGGCGAACGTGCCCACGGGCAGGCCCGGCCAGTTGTGCATGCCGAACACCGCCTCGACCGGGAACTGCTCGAACAGGCCGTCCTTGATCATCTCGCGCGCGCCGCCGCCGCCCTCTTCAGCCGGCTGGAAGATCAGGTAGACGGTGCCGTCGAAATCGCGGTGTTGCGCCAGATGCTGCCCGGCGGCGAGCAACATGGCGGTGTGGCCATCGTGGCCGCAGGCGTGCATCTTGCCGGCGTGCTGGCTGGCGTGGGCAAAGCGGTTGCGCTCCTGCATGGGCAACGCGTCCATGTCGGCGCGCAGGCCGATCGCGCGACCGCAGGCGCCGCCATCGCGCCCGTGCACGATGCCAACGACACCGGTCGTGCCCATGCCGCGGTGCACCGGGATGCCCCACTCGGCGAGTTTCTGCGCCACCACGTCGGCGGTGCGCACCTCTTCAAAACAGAGTTCCGGGTGCGCGTGGATGTCGCGCCGCAGACTGGCGATGCCCGCCGCCTGGGTCAGGATGGAGTCGATGAGTTTCATGCGAACCTCGTTGGCCGCCCGCAGCGGCGCTGGAGTCAAAAGCACATCCTACCCAAGACCCGTGGACCGCGCAGCCCCGTTGGTTGCAGTCACTCATTCCAAAGGGCCAAACGGGTCCCTGGATGGCACTCAGCGGCGCACGCGCCCGTCTTCGGTCAGCATGGTGAGCTCGACGAAGCGCGAGCCGGTGTGCTTTTTCGGCCCGAAGTCCACGGTGAAGCCGCCGAGCTGCAGGTTCTGCATGCCCTGCACAGCAGCAATGAAACCCTCCCGGGTCAGGTTGCGTCCGGCGCGGCGAACCCCCTCGGCAAACACCTTGGCTGCGACAAAACCCTCGATGCCCGAATAGTTCGGCACCACCCCGCGCTTGTCCTTGAGCGCGGCCAGGTACTCGCCTGAAATCGCCTGCGTCGCCGAGTAGGGGAAAGGCATCACCTGGCTGACCACCACACCGCGCGCCTCGGCGCCCAGCTCGTCCAGCAACGCCTGGGTGCCGACGAAGGACACGTTGTAGAAATTGCCCGAAAAACCCTGGCGGCGCGCCAGGCGAATGAACGATGCGCAGGACTTGTAGGCGCTGATCTGCACGATGGCTTCGGGCTTGGCGGCCAGAATGTCCTTGAGGGCCTGGCTCACGTCGGTGGCGTTGCGCTCCACCGTGCCCACCGCCACCGGCTCCAGGTCCAGCGCCTTGAGCGCGCGGGTGACACCTTCCAGACCCGCCTTGCCGTAGGCATCGTTCTGGTAGAAAACCGCAATCTTCTTGATGCCCACCGACGTCGTCTGGCGAACGATGGCGGCGGTTTCGTCAAAGTACGAGGCGCGCACGTGGATGGCGTAGCGGTTGAAGGGTTCGCGCAGGGCCTGCGCACCGGTGAAGGGGGCGAAGAACGGGATTCTGGCCTCGGTGGCGAGCGGCAGCGCCACCAGGCTGGTGGGCGTTCCGATGTAGCCGAACAGGGCGAACACACCGTCCTGGATGAACTGGCGCGTGTTGGCGGCACAGCGTTCGGGTTCGTAGCCGTCGTCGAGCCGGGCGATCTCGATGCGCCGTCCATTGATACCGCCGCGCGCGTTCAAGGCGTCAAAATGCAGTTGCGCCCCGAGATTGAACTGCAGGCCCAGTTGCACGGCCGCCCCGCTGAAGGGGGCCGACTGCCCGAGCACGATGCGGTTGTCGCTCACGCCTTCGCTTTGCGCCTGGGCCGCCGCGCCCCAGGCGGCCAGGGCCGAAGAACCCACGAGTTTGCACACGGTTGAAAGGGCCTGACGACGCTGCATGCGGAATCTCCTGATATGCTGATTTGGGCAGGTTTCTGCACAGCAAAAACCGTGCTTGACGGAGCGCCCAGCGTACAACATTTTTTTACACCCATGATCGACAACCCGCCCCACAGGGTCGGTGGCCCGACGAACCCGGTGGACACGGTGGTGCGCGGCGCCTGCCCACACGACTGCCCCGACACCTGCGCCCTGCTCACCACGGTGGAGAACGGCGTGGCCCTGCGCGTGCAGGGCAACCCGGACCACCGGCACACCGATGGTGCGCTGTGCACCAAGGTTTCGCGCTACACCGAACGCAGCTACCACCCCGAGCGCATCCTGCAGCCGCTCAGACGCACAGGCCCCAAAGGCAGCGGCCAGTTCGCGCCGGTGGGCTGGGACGAGGCGCTGGACCAAATCGCCGCGCGCCTGAAGGCCATCGCCGCCCGCGACCCGCAAGCCATCCTGCCCTACAGCTACGCCGGCACCATGGGACTGGTGCAAAGCGAAGGCATGGCCGCGCGCTTCTTCCACCGGCTGGGCGCCTCGCACCTGGAGCGCACCATCTGCGCGGCCGCGGGCGCCGAAGGCCTGATCACCACCCTGGGCGCCAAGGTCGGCATGAAGGTCGAGTTTTTCGCCGAAGCGAAGCTCATCGTCATCTGGGGCAGCAACTCGATCGCCAGCAACCTGCACTTCTGGCGCCTGGCACAGCAGGCCAAACGCGACGGCGCGCGCCTGGTCTGCATCGACCCGCGCCGCAGCGAGACCGCCGACAAGTGCCACGAACACATCGCCCTGCGCCCCGGCACCGACGCCGCGCTGGCCCTGGCACTGATGCACGATCTGATCACCCACGACTGGCTGGACCACGACTACATCGCGCAGCACACGCTGGGCTGGGACGCGCTGCGCGAGCGCGCCCTGCAATGGCCGCCCGAGCGCGCCGCCGAGGTCTGCGGCATCCCGGTGCAGCAGATCACCGACCTGGCGCGCGCCTACGGCACCACCCGGCCCGCCGCGATCCGCCTGAACTACGGCATGCAGCGCGTGCGCGGCGGTGGCAACGCGGTGCGCGCCATCGCCTGCCTGCCCGCGCTGGTGGGTGCCTGGCGGCACCGGGCCGGCGGCCTGCTGTTGTCGGCGTCGGGCCATTTCCCGATCCAGCGCGCGACCTTGCACCGCCCCGACCTCCTGGCCGGCCGCCAGCCGCGCACCATCAACATGATCACCATCGGCGACGATCTGCTGCGCGACAGCTCGCCCGCTTTCGGCCCGAAGATCGAAGCGCTGATCGTCTACAACAGCAACCCGGTGGCGGTGGCGCCCGAGTCGGGCCAGGTGGTGAAGGGCTTCGAGCGCGAAGACCTGTTCACCGTGGTGCTCGAACACTTCCAGACCGACACCGCCGACCACGCCGACTACATCCTGCCAGCCACCACACAGCTGGAGCACTGGGACGTGCACGCCAGCTACGGCCACACCGACGTGCTGCTCAACCGCCCGGCGATCGAACCACTGGGCCAGGCGCGCAGCAACACCGACATCTTCCGCGCGCTGGCCGCCCGCCTGGGCTTTGACGACCCCTGCTTCAGCGACAGCGATGAAACCCTGTGCCGCACGGCGTTTGGCGATGAGGTGGATTTCCAGACGCTGCTCGACCAGGGGTTTGCCACGCTGCCGCTGCCCGACGCGCCCTTTGCCCAGGGCGGCTTCCCCACACCCTCCGGTCGGTGCACCTTCTTCAACGCCGGGCTGGCCGCGATGGGGCTGGACGGTCTGCCCGACCATCTGCCCAATTTCGAGACCCCGGGCAGCAGCGAGCTCTACCCCCTGGCCATGATCTCGCCGCCGGCGCGCAACTTCCTCAATTCCAGTTTCGTCAACGTGAAGAGCCTGCGCGACATCGAGGGTGAACCGGTGCTGGAACTGCACGCCGACGACGCTTCGGCCCGCGGCATCCAGAGCGGCCAGGTGGTGCGCGTGTTCAACGACCGGGGTGAATACCTGTGCAAGGCCGAAGTCTCGAAACGCGCCCGCCCCGGCGTGGTCAACGGCCTGGGCATCTGGTGGCGCAAGCTCGGGCTGGCCGGCACCAACGTCAACCAACTCACCAGCCAGCACTTGACCGACCTGGGGCGCGGACCGGTGTTCTACGACTGCCTGGTCGAGGTCGAACCCGCGGCCAGCCCGACCACCTGAAAGCCCCGGCCATGTCACGCAACCGCCCGCTGACCGCCGCCCTGGCCGCCGCGCTCATCTGGGCGCTGAGCGGTTGCGCCGGCCCGGCCAGCGGCGTGGGCTACTACTGGCAATCGGTCTCCGGGCACCTGCGGTTGATGGGCGCGGCCCGCCCGCTGCACGACTGGATCAGTGACGCACAAACCCCCGCAGAGCTGCGCCAGCGCCTGCAACTCGCCCAGCGCATGCGCCGCTTCGCCGTCGACGCGCTGGCCCTGCCCGACAACACCAGCTACCAGCGCTACGCCGATCTGCAGCGCCGCGCCGCGGTCTACAACGTGGTGGCCGCACCCGAGCTGTCGCTCACGCTGAAGCAATGGTGCTTTCCGGTCGCGGGCTGCGTGGGCTACCGGGGCTATTTCAACGAAAGCGATGCGAAGGCCTTTGCGGCCAGCCTGACCGACGGCCCCATGGATGTGGCGGTGTATCCGGTGCTGGCCTATTCAACGCTGGGCTGGATGAACTGGGCCGGCGGCGACCCTTTGCTCAACACCTTCATCGCTTACCCCGAAGGCGAACTCGCCCGCATCCTGTTTCACGAACTGGCGCACCAGGTGGTCTACGTGGCCGACGACACCGCGTTCAACGAATCGTTCGCGACCGCGGTGGAACGGCTCGGAGGCGCACGCTGGCTGACGCAGGCGGGCGAAAAGGCGCAACGGGAGTACGCTGCCTTCGACGCCCGGCGCCAGACTTTCCGCGCCCTCACACGCGACACGCGCGAGCGCCTGCAGGCGATCTTTGAAGACGTGAACACCACCGCCGACCAGAAGCGCCAGCTCAAGGCCGGCGAGATGACGCGGTTCCACGCGCGGTTCGCCGAGATGCGCCAACACTGGAATGGCTACCGGGGCTACGACGCCTGGGTGGCCCGGGCCAACAACGCCAGCTTTGGCGCGCAGGCCGCCTACGACGACCTCGTGCCCGGCTTCGAAGCGCTGTTCGAGCGCGAAGGCCGGGACTTTGCCCGGTTCTATGATGCGGTGCGCGCCCTCGCGAAACTGCCGCCGCAAGCGCGCCTGGCCCTGCTGAGCGGGCTGACGCCCGACCTGCAGGTCGCTGCGCCTGCACACTCCACAACCCCTTGAGCAGGACCATCCATGGCCGACATCCACATCCAACGCAGCCACCACCTGGGCCTCTCTGGCGCACGCAAAGTGGCCTGGAAATGGGCCGAACAGGCCGAAGCCGAATTCGACATGAGCTGCACCTACGAAGAGGGCTGCGACTGCGACGAAGTGCAGTTCAGCCGCACCGGCGTCAAGGGCACGCTCAGGGTCTCGGAAGACCATTTCGAACTCGATGCCCAGCTGGGTTTCCTGCTCGGCGCGTTCAAGGACCGCATCGAGGGCGAGATTGTGAAGAACCTCGACGAACTGCTGGCCGCCAAAAAGCCCGCCAGCAAACCAGCGGCCAAAAAGAAGAAGGCTTGAGCGCTTCCGCGCTCAAGCCTTCTTCAAGATTGCACCATCACGCGATCAAACCTCAACTTCGTCAGAGTGAAGTGAATGACCCAGAACGCTTTGGTCCCGGCTTCGCCGGGCCGCACCGCGTTGCCCCCTTGAGGGGGTCGCGCTCAGCGCGGCGGGGGTGTTTTTTTATGCCAGAGATTCGATCAGGTCGATGTACTGCTGCATCGCGTCATCCGCGCTGGCGCCCTTGCAGCTGTTCCAGGCGTCCCATTTGGCGCGGCCCACCATGTCACCAAAGCCCGGCTTCTTTTCGGCGTTGTCCCCGGTGGTCGCCTGCTTGTACAGGGCGTAGATCTTGAGCAGCGTGGCGTTGTCGGGCCGCTCGCTCAGGTTCTTGGAGTTGGCCACGGCGGCTTCGAATCGGGTCTTGATGTCGGACATGCGGAGGCTCCTTCTGGTTTTGAATCGCCCTGAAACCGTCATTGACCTCAGGGCAGGCCCGGTATCTTACGTTCCGGTCTGCCGTCAGAATAGACGTTTCCACCCACAACAAGCCCCGCCAACGCGCCCGCGAGGAGCACCAAAGGCCCGGGATCCGAGGAGATGACATGGTCCAGCGCGTCAAACGCAAGGCCTCCCCCACCGCCGCCGCTGCGGACCAGCCCCGGACCACACCGGCACCGCCGAAGGCCACGCCGACGCTGGCCAGCGCCCTGGGGCTCGAAGGCGAGCGCATGAGCAAGGTCGACACGGCCTGGCTGCGCATGGATTCGCCTTCCAATCTGATGATGATCGTGGGCGTGTGGATCCTGCGGCCGGGCATCACCTTGGCCGCGCTGAGCGAACGCGTGCGCGAACGCATGCTGCCCTACCGCCGCTTTGTGCAGATCGCCCGCCAGGACGCCGCGGGTGCCCACTGGCTCGACGACCCCGACTTCCGGCTCGAACGCCATGTGCTCACCCGCACGCTGCCCCATCGGAGCGGACAGAGCGAACAGGACCGCCTGCAAGAGCGCGTAGCCGAACTGACCATGCAGCCGCTGGACCACGAGCACCCGCTGTGGCAGTTCGAGCTGATCGAGTCCTACGAAGGCGGCTCAGCGCTGATTGCCCGCATCCACCACTGCATTGCCGATGGCATCGCGCTGATCAGCGTGATGATGAGCCTGGTCGACGGCGGTGGCCTGCCCCCCAGGCGCTCCCGCAGCAAGCCCGCCGCGGAGGGCCTGGATGCGGCTGGCGACTGGGTGGCTGAAACCCTGATCCGGCCGCTGGGCGATCTCACGGCGAAGGCGCTGGGGGTGGCCGGTGGCAGTGCGGCCAAGTCGTTGTCGATGCTGGCCTCGCCACAGCAAAGCCTCAGCGACACCCTGGACCAGGCGGTGGACCTGGCGCGCATGGGTGGCCAGCTCGCCAGCGATCTGGCGGCGCTGGCGCTGATGCCCGACGACTCGCCCACCCGGATCAAAGGCCAGCCAGGCCGCGCCAAGCGGGTGGCCTGGTGCCAGCCGATCCCGCTGGACGAGGTCAAGGCCATCGGCAAGGCGCTGAACTGCTCGGTCAACGATGTGCTGCTGAGCTGCGTGGCCGGGGCCATCGGCGCGTATCTGCGCGGCCACGGCGACAACACCGCGGGTCAGGAAATCCGGGCGATGGTACCGATCAACCTGCGCAGCCAGGAAGACGCCTGGCAGCTGGGCAACCGCTTCGGTCTGGTGCCGCTGGTCCTGCCGATCGGCATGGACAACCCCGTCGAGCGGCTGTTTGCGGTTCGCGCACGGATGAACGCGCTCAAGGGCAGCCTGCAACCACTGCTGACGTTTGGCCTGCTGTCGGTGGCGGGCCTGCTGATCAAACCGGCGCAGGACGCGCTGCTCGCGCTGTTCGGCCGCAAGACCACCGCGGTGATGACCAACGTGCCCGGCCCGGCAACCAAGCTGCAACTGTGTGGCGCGACGCTGGAGCAGACCATGTTCTGGGTGCCGCAGACGGGCACCGTGGGCCTCGGGGTGTCGATCCTGAGCTATGGCGGTGGCGTGCAGTTTGGCGTCATCGCCGACACCACGCTCTGCCCAGACCCGCAGCGCATCATCGACGCCTTCGAACCCGAGTTTGCGAAGCTGCTCGCGCTCACGCTGATGCTCCCATGGGGAGGGACTGACTAACCCCCCGCGGCGCGGGGGTTACCCCAGTCTTTTGTCGGCCACTTCCAGCAAGCCGTCAAAGATCAGGCTGTCGACCAGCTCGAAGGGGATGGACATGCTGGGCGCCATTTTCCAGCCGGCGCCACCGGTCATGTAGGCCACGGGGGGTTCGCCGCAGTGGCGCTGCAGGTTCTCCACCATGCGCTGCACCGCGCCCGCGATGGCAAAGGTGCCGCCGCTGGTGAGCGCGTCGCTGGTGTTGGTGGGAAAGTCACGCACTTCGCCGGTGGGCACGTGCAGGCCGGCCGTGCCGGACTCCAGTGCGCGCAGCATGATGCCGTGGCCCGGCAGGATGATGCCGCCGAGAAACCGGCCCTCGGTGTCGATGGCCTCCACGGTCACGGCGGTGCCCACCATCACCACCACGCACGGCCGCGCCGGCCCTTGCGAGAGCAGGCGCTGGCGCGCGCCGA
>JAHIQV010000418.1 GCA_018903185.1 Gammaproteobacteria bacterium
CGACCCGGGCACGCAGTCCGAAGATCAGTCGCTGGACTACCTGCCCATGCCCAAGGACATGGACACCTACCGCCCGCCGGTGCTGCCCGAGCCCGAAGAACTGGCCGGCCGCGACGCCGCCCGCGCGGTGCTGGACCAGGTGCTGGCGCTGCTGGACCGCACGGCCGAACGCGGCCCGGGCGGCCAGGTGTCGCTGACCGCATTGCCCGCGGCCGACCTGCGGCTGGTCAACCAGATCCTGGGCGAAGGCGAGGCCAGCGCCCTGGTGCGTGAAGAAGACGGCGCGCTCGAAGTGCGCATCCAGGAGGCGGTGCTTGCGGGCGTGTGGCGCCTCATCACCTTCCGCACCGTGGACGGCGAGCGCACGCTGATCGACGACGTGATCGAGGTTGGCCCGGTGCCGGCGCTGCTGCGCGCCATCGCGGTGGACGACGTGTGGCCGCAGGGCGCCATGCCGCACTGGGCCGGGCCGCTGCCGCCCAACGTGCAGAACGCGCCTCTGCTGGTAGAAGAAATCCGCGACCAGGTGGCGGACTGGAAACCCGGCCAGGTCTCGCACGTGGTCAACCTCACGCTGCTGCCGGTCACGCCCGAAGACATCGGCTTTCTCGACCACCACCTGGGCACCGGCCGCGTGCTCATGCTCTCGCGCGGTTACGGCAACTGCCGCATCTCCAACACGCGCTTGCCGAACTGCTGGCGCGTGGTTTACTACAACTCGATGGACAAGGTCATCCTCAACACGGTCGAGGTGGTGGACATGCCCGAAGTGGCGATGGCCGCCCCCGAAGACCTGCGCGATTCGCACGAGCGCCTGGCCGACGTGATGAATTATCTAGAGGGCGTTTGATCATGGCCGGCGCGGACCACTTCGAGGGCTTTGAAGGCTCGTACCTGGGCAACCGCGACGTGCTCCGCCCCGGCTCGCGCCTCGAATGCAAGATCTGCTGGTGGGTCTACGACCCGGCCCTGGGCGACCCGCAATGGCAGATCGCCCCCGGCACACCGTTCGCCGACTTGCCGGCCCACTGGCGCTGCCCGAACTGCGACTGCGAGTCCGATCAATTTCTGCTGCTGCCGGCCGAAGAAAGCTGAGCCCATGTCTGCACCATCTCAGCCCACCCCCGAATGGCTGGACCAGCGCGTGTCTGCGCTGGTCACGCATTTCGTGCGCGTGCAGACCGAGCGCATGGTGGACATCCCCTTGCTCAACCCGGCGCTGTCGGTCGAGGCGGTGGGTTTTGAATGGGTGGGTGGTGCTGAAGAGGGCTCAGAGGCGGTGGCCGAAGGCGTGCTCATCACCCCCTGGTTCATGAGCCTGCTGCGCCTGCCCTCGGTCAACCTGCCCCATGGCAACCGCGTGGGGCGCAAGGCCGTGCGCGATTTCGGCAGCGAGCGGTTTGACTTCATCGGTGCGCACGACCCCGCCATCGGCTACCACGAGACCTGCGCGCTGTTTTCACCCATGAACGGTTTCACCTGCCAGGACCTGGCGCGCGAGACCGCGCTGGCTTCGCTGGCGCTGGTCCGTCCCGCACCCGAAGCACCCGAGCTGGCGCCTGTCGCAGCCGAGCCGTTGCCAGCGCGCCGCGCGTTCTTCATGGCCCGCCGGCCAGATGCGGGAGCTGCTGTATGAGCACCGCTCTGTCCCACTTGGCCGGCAGCCTGCGTGTGGCGCCCGGCGCGCCGCTGCCGCTGGCCCTGCAGAGCAGCCGCCAGGACTGGGCGCCGCGCCTGACCCGCGGTCAGGCGGTGAGCGCCTTGCCCGGCCTGATGGCCAGCCTGTTCAACCTCTGCAGCCACGCGCACCGCCTGTGCTCGCAGCTCGCCATCGAAGCCGCTTCGCCCGGCCTGCTGCCCGCGCCGCAGCAGGTGGCGCAACGCCTGCGCACCGAGACCGCGCAGGAACACATCCGTCGCATTGGCCTGGACTGGCCACGCCTGCTGGCCACCGAGCCCGGTCCTGCGGCCACCGCCTGGGCCGATGCCGCACACGCCGCGTTGCAACGCTGCCCGCTGCTGTTGCCGGCGGCCACGCTGCCGGCCGACCCCTGGCCCGCCACCCTCACCTGGTTGCAAGACGAGCTGCTGCAGATGCCGCCCCACATCTGGCAACGTGCCTGGAATGCCTGCGGTGCCGATTGGCAAAACGACTGGAGCCGTCGCCACAGTGGCTGGCTGCCGTCGTTGCTGCGCGCTGCGCGCGCGGCCGACAGCGCTGCACCACTGGACTCGGCCACCGCACTGCGTGCCCACGCGGACGCCGATGGCCAACGCATCCTGTGCGCTGCGTTGGCACTCCAGCCCGGCTTCGCGCTGCACCCGTTGTGGCACGGCGCGAGCGCCCACACCGGTAGCTGGACGCGCTTGAACGATCGGTCAGCCGATTTGCCGCTCACGTCCTGGGCCCTGTTGGGCAGCCGCATCGCCGAGCTGATCCGCCTGTGCCAACCCGACGCACCGGGCCAGAGCGGTGCCGGCTGGTTGTCCTTTGGTTCGCTCCGTACCGGGCCGCGCCAGGGCATGGCCTGGGTGGAGATGGCGCGTGGCC
>JAHIQV010000419.1 GCA_018903185.1 Gammaproteobacteria bacterium
CACCGCGCGCACCGCGGCGGGTTTGCCGATGGCGCGGGCCAGTTCGCCATAGCTCCGTGTCTGGCCAAACGGAATGTCGAGCAGCGCTCGCCAGACCGAAGACTGAAACGCGGTGCCGGCGGACAGATCCAGCGGAAGTTCAAATTGGCCGAGGCGCTGTTCAAAATAGGCGGTCAACTGGGCTGCCGTTGCGTTCAGGGTGGCGTTGTCCTGAACGGGTGTCCAGTCCAGGATCTGGTGTTCTGCAGGCCTGTGGCGCTGGTCCATGAACCAGACGCCACTCAAACCCGAGGGCGTGGCGGCCAGCAGCAACGGGCCCAATGGCGATGCGATGGTGGCTTTCACCCGATGTGTGGTGTGGTTCACGGTGTGGGTACTCCTGAGGTCGGGATGGAGAGATCAAACGTGCCGGCCCAGGCGCGAATCGCAGCGTAACTGCGCCAGGGACGCCAAGCGGTTGATTGCCGGCCGGCTTCGAGAGTGGCCGCCCGGCCTCGCCCCTCGATACCGAGCGCCTTGATCAGTGCCACGTCGCCCTCGGGCCAGGCATCGGGCCAGCGCAGGGCCCGCATGGCGATGTATTGTGCGGTCCAGGGGCCGATGCCCGGCAGTGCCTGCAGGGTTTGGGTTGTGGTGCGCACATCGGCATGGGCGTTCAGCACAAGGCTGCCTTCTAGCACCGCACGTGCCAGGGACATCAAGGCTTCCTGGCGTTGGCGCACGATGCCCAGCTCGCCCAGCGTGTTGGCGCTGACGCTGGCCAGTGCCTGGGCGGTCGGGAAGAGGCGGTGCAACGGCGGATGCGGTGTGGTGATGGTTTCCCCCAGTCGCCCGGTCAGCCGGATGGCCAGGGTGCGCGCTGCCGCCACCGTGATCTGTTGCCCCAGGATGGCACGCACGGCCAGTTCGAAGCCGTCGAAACAGCCCGGTACGCGAAGACCGTCGCCCTCGGGAAAGTCGGCGTGCAACACGCTGTTGATGGCCTGCGGATGGGCGTCGAGGTCGAACAGGGCACGTACCCGCCAGATCACGGCCGGCAGCACGGGGAGCAGGCTGTCGCTCACCTGCAGCCACAACCGGTGGGCATCGAGGTCGAATCGCGCGGAGAACCAGCCCGTGTGCATCGATCCGCCGGATTCGACCCGTGCCGTTCGTTGCAGGCTGAGGGGAGCCTCTGGCTGGGCGTTTTCGATGCCGGGCAGTTGCCGTTCGGCGAGAAAGCGCAAGAGCGCTGCGGCGTCGAAAGGTGGTCGCCAGAACAGCTGAACCGGGGTGCTGTCGCCGTGGCCGGTGGTGCTGGGCGGCTGTCTGCGCATCTGGCTGGGACTCAGGCTGTAATGGTCACCAAAGGCGGCGTTGAAGCGGCGCAGGCTGGCGAAGCCGCTGGCCAGGGCGATCTGGCTGATGGGCAGCGCCGTGTCGGCGAGCATCTGTTTGGCCGCCAGCAATTTGCGCGTGAGCAGGTATTGCAGCGGCGAGACGCCCAGCCGGTCTTCAAAAATACGGCGCAAATGGCGGTCGCTCACGCCCAGACGCGAGGCGAGTCGCGCCACCGTGGCGCCGCCTTCGATGGCCCCGGGCCAGTTCTGCGGGTTGTCCAGCCATTGCGTGGCTTGTTGCACGAGGATGTTGCGCGCGTCCTCGGTGGACCAGTGCCGCTGCAGTGGTGCGAGCTCCGGACGGCAACGCAGGCAGGGCCGGAAGCCCGCCTGTTCGGCCTGGGCTGCGTGCTCGAAGAAGCGGCAGTTCTCGCGCCGCGGCGTGCGCACGCGGCAGACCGGCCGGCAATAGATGCCAGTGGAGGTGACTGCGGTGAAGAACCGGCCGTCAAACCGGGCGTCGTGTGAACACAGCGCGCGGTAGCGGGCGTCGTCGTCGGTGGATTCGGGGGTGTCCATGGCGCCGATGTTAGAACCTCGCCCGCCTTTTGACTGGCCGTTTTCGGACCTGTGCTGCCGGCCTCGATCAGCCTCGCCACCTACAATGCGGGGATTGCCATCCACAGCTCCCATCCATGCAACTCGCGGCATCCATCTTCAAGGCTTACGACATCCGGGGTGTCGTTCCCGATACCCTCAACGAAGAGGTGGCAGAAGCCCTCGGGCTGGCTTTTGGAACGCAGGCTCTCCAGCAGGGTGAACACACTGTGGCCGTGGGCCGTGACGGCAGGCTGAGTGGACCGGCCCTGTCGGCGGCCCTGATCCGCGGTCTCGTCGCGGCGGGTGTCGAGGTGATCGACATCGGCATGGTCACCACGCCCATGTTGTACTTCGCTGCCCACACGCTGTGCTCCAGTGGCATCCAGGTCACCGGCAGCCACAATCCCAGGGACTACAACGGTTTCAAGATGGTGCTGGGTGGCCGCGCAATTTACGGCGATGACATCCAGGCGCTGCGCCGGATGATGGAGGTCGAAAACTGGCAGCGTGCGGACGGCGGACGGGTTCGCGAGGTGAACGTCGGCCCCGCCTACCAAGACCGCATCGTCAGCGATGTGAAACTCCAGCGCCCGATGCGGGTGGTGATCGACTGTGGCAATGGCGTGGCGGGTGCATCCGCTCCGGCGCTGTTCCGCGCGCTCGGTTGCGAGGTGATCGAGCTGTTCAGCGAAGTGGACGGCAACTTTCCGAACCACCACCCGGACCCGAGCAAGCCGGAAAACCTGCAGGACGTGATCCGCACCCTGCGCGAGACCGGCGCCGAACTCGGCCTGGCCTTCGATGGCGATGGCGACCGCCTCGGCATCGTGACCCGGGGCGGCAACAACATCTACCCCGATCGCCAGATGATCCTGTTTGCGCGCGATGTGCTGTCGCGCGTGCCGGGCGGCAACATCCTGTTCGACGTCAAGTGTTCCCAGCGCCTGGCGCCGGCCATCGAAGCCGCTGGCGGCGTGGCGCACATCTACAAGACAGGGCATTCGCTGATCAAGGCCCGCATGAAGGAGCTGGACAGCCCGCTCGGTGGCGAGATGAGTGGTCACATCTTCTTCAAGGAACGCTGGTACGGATTCGATGACGGCACCTACGCAGGTGCCCGCCTGCTCGAGATCCTCAGCCGCAGCCCGGACGCCAATGCCGTGCTCGACGCCTTGCCCACCAGCTTCAGCACCCCCGAACTGAATGTGGCCTGCGCCGAAGGCGAACCCCACACGGTGGTCGCTCAACTGGTCGAACTGGCCCGCTTCGATGCGCCGGCCAAGATTTCCACCATCGACGGCGTGCGGGTGGACTGGCCCGATGGCTTTGGCCTGATCCGCGCCTCGAACACCACACCGGTGCTGGTGCTGCGTTTTGAGGGGCATACCCCCGAAGCCCTGCACCGCATCGAAGCCACCATGCTGGACCTGCTCCGGCAGGCCAAGCCGGACGCGGTGGTGGGCGCCAGCGCACACTGAACGCAGAACCCGAGAACCCATGCGATGCTGTTCGGCTATCTGGAGTGGCAGTTATTTCCGGGCAAGTATTTTGATTGACTCAAGAAGATCGCCGATAAAGATCGACAGAAACCTATGACGACTCTTGAGAGTCAGCCTCAATTGCCTTCCCAGTTTTCCAACAGTTTTCCCAGATGGGCATGGTTGATTTTTCTGGCTTTGCTGGTCGCGGCACCCGCGTCGACGAAGCTGGCTGGATCGGCCTGGTTTCTGATCGTCTGCATGGGCGCTTGGGCTGTCTGGCGCCTGCCCGTCATGGCGCCAGCATCATCCGGGCAGGAAGTTTTGTACTCCGGTGTCAAATACTGGTTGTACTTCTGTCTTGCCGCATTTGGCTTCAAGGCCGTAGGAATGATCTATTGGAGTGATCCCTGGGGGACGCGCCATTTTGACTTCAGAATCTTGTTGATTGCGTTTGCGCTCCGTGTTCTGGTGCCACGGATCCGGTTGTCTGCCGGTCAAGTGCTTTTGTTGTTGATGGCATTGACACTGGCAAGTCTTTCAGCGATCGCCGTCAGCTATCTTCATGCCCAGTACGATTGGCCAACACCGTCAAACCGGATCAACTGGGCTGGTGGCTTGGCCATGTTGTCTTGTGTATTGCTCCCGATCGCTGGATCGCAGACGGTGAATTCACGCTGGAGAATTTTCGCGGTTATCGGTGTCCTTGTATATATTTCTGCCATTTTGATGTCGGGAGCGAGAGGGGCTTATCTCGCATTTCCCTGGATTGTTCTCTGCGGTTTGGTGGTTCTTCGCAAGAACTTATGCGATGGACGCTCTGGACCGGTCTCTTATCGTTTCATCATCACGATCGTCATTTTTGTGGCCGCTGTTCCGTTTCTTGCACCCAAAGTGCTTGAGGTTCCCAAGGAGCGTATCTCCATTGCGGTTTCTGAGGTTCGCGCGGTGTTGAGTGGTGTGGGCGCGGGCAGAAATGTTGTCGATACCTCCATTGGTGCGAGGGTTTACATGTGGCAGCGGAGTCTGGAAAAGATTCATGAAAACCCTTGGCTGGGCTATGGCAGGGCACAGCGGATCGAGTTCATAAAAACATGGGGCGCCGAGGCCAATGCACATATCGTCAAGGACCAGACCCATCTTCACAGTGAGTACATCAACGGCATGGTGGATCATGGAGTGTTCGGCCTGTTGAGCACTTTGACCTATATGATCGGGTTAGTTTGGCTGGCATGGCATCTGCGTAAAAAGTACCCGGGGATGGCCATGTCGACAGGCGGATTGGCTTACATCCACTTCATGATGAGTTTTACCGACGCCAACTCGCAAACCAATAACTACAGTGTCATGATCAGCTTGTCATTGGTATCTATCTTTTTCTTGCGGCTCGCAAGATCCCGGAGTGATTGAGTGCCATTCTGGGCCTGCGTGTGCCCAAGTCATCCCTGCGTAAGGTGTATCCGAAAATGAAGGCGTCTGTCATCTTCACGACATACAATTCACCGGAATGGCTGGAGAAGGTGCTTTGGGGGTTCTTCTGCCAAACTGTCCAGGATTTTGAGATCATCATTGCCGATGACGGTTCTCGTGATGACACCCGGGCGGTGGTTGAAAGAATGCGACTGGAATCACCGGTCCCGATCCGGCATGTATGGCATCCGGACAACGGGTTTCAGAAATGTCAAATCCTGAATAAAGCCATACTTGCTGCGTCTGGTGACTACCTGATATTCACTGATGGAGACTGTATTCCTCGGGCAGATTTTGTTGAGCAGCATTTGAAGTTGTCTGGCCACGGGATTTTTTTGTCCGGAGGTTATTTCAAGCTGCCGATGCACATCAGCCAGTTGATATCTCATGAGGATATTCTTTCCCAGAAAATATTCGATATCAACTGGTTGTCCTCGAAGGGTTTGAAAAGGTCAATCAAGAATCTGAAGCTGACCGCTCGCGGCTGGAGAGCGTCTCTGTTGAATGCTCTGAGTCCGGCCAAATTGACCTGGAACGGACACAATGCATCCTGTCACAAGGAGTTCATTCTTGCCGTGAACGGCTTTGATGAGCGCATGCAATACGGCGGTGAAGATTGTGAATTCGGTGACCGGCTAAAACATCTGGGGCTTAAAGCCAGGCGTGTCCGCTACTCCGCGATCTGCGTTCACCTTGATCATGGTCGGGGATACGTCACCGCATCCATGCTTGAGGCCAACAGGGAAATTCGAGCAGAGACACTCCGCCATCGGACCGTCAAAGCCCTGGTGGGCATCGATCGGTACGGCGAAGACGAAAGCTGGGAATTGCCCCCAGAACACTGATTTGCGTTGTGTACGTGGCTCGGTGCGTCAGAGGTGGGAAGACGCAGCGCGGTTGTGGCGGGCGACCGGTGTTTCTGAATAGCTGGTGGTCAGTAGCTTCCAGTTGTTTTCCTCCCAACAGAAGATCTCACGTTGGGTGTGTTCCTTGCGCAATGAACGCAGCAGTCGAGCGAGGTTTTGCTCTTTCCACGTTTCACCCGTACGGACCTCGCATTTGTCGAAATCCACGATCCAGGCCTGCCGGCTTTCGTCGAGCAACAGGTTGTGGCAGTTCAGATCGGAGTGGAACACCTGGCGGTCGTGCAACTGACGGATCGCGCGGCCCAGTGCACGCCACTCGTCGTCGCCCAGCGGCGCCTGTGAAAGGCGTTGCGCGACGTTCTGCGTGCCCGGAATCATGGCCACCAGGATGTCGGCGGTGTACCACCAGCCGCTGAGCAGCTGTCTGGCTGCCACCGGCGCTGGTACGGGCAGCCCCCAGGCGCGCATCCGGCGCAGCAGGGCGTATTCACCCATGGCCCGGCTGTCTGGTGCCCGACTGCGCCAGTAGCGATCGGGGCTGAACCGCGCCATCATTCCGCCACGCCGGTAGTGGCGCAACACCACCTCTTGGCCCTCAAGCTGCAGCCTGTGGGCTTGACCGCGACCACTGCCGGTGGCCAATGCGGTGGCGTCTTTCTCGGGTTCAAACAGACTGGGGCTGCATTGCGTGAGCATGGCCGGGTCGTGCCAGAGTGTCTGGTTCGTCAGCGACTGCTGCAACACCTGAGTCAACAAGCCGGGCTGCGTGGGTTGCCACAAGGGTTTGAGCGCCTGCAGGCTGCGCTGGCTGCTGCCCTGCTGCCGCTCGACGAAGTGGCGCGCCTGTTCACCTTTGTCGGCCAGCCGGGCCGGTTCGTCCAGCCAGCGCCCGGCGGTTTCCAGCAGTTCCAGGGCCGACGCGACGCGTTCGCCGATGCCGTGGGCTTCGATCTCCTGATAAAGGCTCTGGAAATGCTGCGTGCGAGGACCGAACAGCACAGGTTTGCCGCAGGCCAGCGCTTCGAGCGCGTTGTGGCCACCGATGGCTGCCAGGCTGCCACCGATGAAGCACACGTTGGCGTGGGCGTACCAGAGGCCGAGTTCGCCCATGGTGTCGGCCAGGTACACGCCTGTTTCCGGCGCCAGCGTTTCCTGCCGGCTGCGCCGGGCATAGGGCAGTCCTGTCTGATCGATCAACCGGGCGACGGCATCGAAGCGTTCAGGGTGCCTGGGCACCAGGATCAGGACGCAGCCAGGATGGCGCGCAGCAAAGGCCGGCCAGGCTGCCAGCAGGGCGTCTTCTTCGCCTTCGTGGGTGCTGCCGGCCACGACCACCGGGCGCCCGTCCAGCCAGGGCAGTGCCTGTGAACCGGCTTGCGCCAGCGGCTGGTCGAACTTGAGGTTGCCGGTTTCCAGCAGGCGGTCAGCCGGTACGCCCAGCGCCCGCAGGCGCTCGGTGGTCGGCGCATCGGCGGTCACCACCAGGGCGAGTTGTGCCCACACCGGGCGCATCAGGGCCTGCCAGCGCTGGTAAGACCGGGCGGAAGCCTGCGACAGGCGGGCATTGACCAGCGCCACCGGAATCGCGCGCTGGCGGCATTGCAGCAGCAGTTCCGGCCACAGCTCGCGCTCGATCAGCACCACCAGCTGGGGTTGCAGGCGGTCCAGAAAACGGGCCGTTGCACCCGGCGTGTCGATGGGAAAAAAGACGTGCTGGACGGCCCCTCCCCAATGGCTGCGCAACTGACGCGCGCCGGTGGGCGACTGGGTGCTGACGGTGATCGTGTGGTCGGGCCATTCCTGGCGAAGCGCCTCGATCAGGGGGCGCGCGGCCTGCACCTCGCCGACCGATGCCGCATGGATCAGCAGACCGCCCAAAGAGGCGGGCGCGGGTTCGATGAAGCCGAGGCGTTGCGCCAAGCCCAGCCGGTAGCCGGGATCCTTGCGGCCCCGCCACCAGAGCCAGGCCAGCATCGGCAGCGTCAGCCCCCTCAGCAGCAAGCGGTAGCCGCGCTGCGCCAGCGGGATGGATGTCACCGCCAATGGTCGGCGACCCACTGGGTCGGCATCACGCGCCGGTACCACTTGCCGCTGACGCCGGCGATCGCGTCGGGCGGGTTGGGTTTGCCGTGGAAGGCGATGATGCGTGCGCCTTCAGGGATGGTGGGTGGCAGGAACCAGCCCATGATGCCGCCGCGCAGGCAGTGGCGCTTGAAACTGCGGCACCAGGTGTCGGGCCAGTAGCTGAGCTTGCCCTGGCGCGCGAGGTAGAGCGTGATGAACTCCTGCTCGTTGCGCACGGTGCTGATCGAGGCCGGGTAGTCATTCTTCAGGTGCTCCAGCGCGTCGGCGTGGGCGCCGATGGTATAGACGTAGCAGGAGGTGTTGCCCGTGCCGTCGCTCTTGTCCCACTCCTTGATCACGATGAACTCGCCCTCGCGCTCGAAGAACGGGTCGAGGCTGTCGAGGATGACGATGTCGAGATCGAGGAACAGGGTGCGACCCTGCAGGTCGTAGAGCGGGCTGGCGAAGCTGGTGAGCTTGAGCCAGCCGTGGCCAAAGGTCCAGGGTTTGCGCTGGTCGAACTCGTCGAAGCCGACCATGGGAATGGGCTTGACTTCGATCGCCGGGTCGATGCCGGCGCCGTCATCGGTCAGGCAGACGAAGCGGAACGGCCGGTGCAGGTGGCGGCTGACCATGCTGTGCAGTTTGTTGACGTACTCGGGGCCGTACTTCTTGCCCCATTTGATGCACAGCACATTGACCGCTTGCATGAATCACCCTTCACTGGATCGCGCAGCCCTGGGCAACATGCCCGGCCGGCGAGGTGCCGCAGTTTACCGCGCGAGGAGGGAATTGATTGGCTGCAGGTCTTCGGCCTTGAGCACGCCGCTGGCCTGCTTCAGGCGCAGCTGGCCCACCAGCACGTTGTAGCGCGCCACCGCCAGATCGCGCTTGGTCTGGAACAGCTGGCTCTGGGCGTTGAGCACGTCGATGTTGATGCGCACGCCGACCTGGTAGCCCAGCTGGTTGGCATCGAGCGCGCTCTGGCTGGAAGCCTCGGCCGCTTCCAGTGCCTTGACCTGGCTGAGACCCGAGAGCACGCCGAAGTAGGCGCTGCGCGTGGCCTGGCCGATGCTGCGCAGGGCAGTCTCGCGGTCGGCGCGGGCTTTGTCCACCAGGGCCAGGGTTTCCTTGACGCGGTTCTCGATGGCGTAGCCGGCGAACAGCGGCAGGTTGAACTGCAGGCCGACGCTGGCTGTGTTGGTGCGCACGTTGCCGGCCGTGGGCATGGTGGTGCTGGGGCCGCGGGCCACCTGGTACTGGCCCACCAGATCCAGCGTGGGCTTGTGACCGGCCTGGGCTTTCTTGACTTCCAGCTCGGCGATGTCGAAGCCGGTATCGGCCTGGCGCACCAGGGGATGCTCGCGCTGCGCCTGCAGCACCCAGGCTTCGGGATCGGCCGGCTGTACCGGCTCCAGGGTGACAGCGCTCGCCAGGGGCCTGGGGCTGGTGTCGTTCTTGCCCACGAGCTGGTCCAGCGCCAGCTTCTTGACCCGCAGGTCGTTGCTGGCGGCGATCTCCTGCGCCAGCACGAGGTCGTAGCGGGCCTGGGCTTCGCGCGAATCGGTGACGGTGG
>JAHIQV010000420.1 GCA_018903185.1 Gammaproteobacteria bacterium
GCGAAGTCGGTCTTGAAGTTGCCGAAGAACTGCGCCGCCGCCTCGCCCACCACGTCCATGTCGGGCAAGCGCAGCGCGCCCCCGGCCGCGCGGATTTCAACGCCCGGCGCAGCGGCCAGGGCCAGCACCACGCGCAGGCTGTTCGTCATCACGCGCAAGTCCTGGTGGCCGCGCAGGGCCAGCGCCACCTGGTGGGGCGTGGTGCCCAGGCCAATGGACACCGAACTGCCATCCGGGATCAGCGCGGCCACCTTCATGGCGATGGCGCGCTTGGCATCGAGCTGCTGGACCTGGCGCGTGTCCCATGGCAAATTGGAAACCGACGCGGGCAGCGTGACACCGCCGTGCACGCGGCGCAGCAGCCCCTGCTCGCACAAGCGGTTCACGCTGCGGCGGATGGTCTGCGGCGTCACGCCGAACTGCTCCGCCAGGTCGTGAATGTCGACCAGCCCTTTCGCGCTCACCAGATCCACGATGGACTGGTCACGTGAAAAGACATCCCCCTCTTTGGTGTTCATGTGAACGTCTAAAGATTCCATACTTGAAATTCTGTAAGCCGCTCGTGACACACACATGTCAAACCGCTGTGTTCAGATGAACACGCCAGAACCACACAGGGGAGTGCCCTTCATGACCACCGCCACCACGCCCGAATGCTTCGTTCAACTCTCCGACCCGCACATCGTGGCCAAAGGTCGGCTGCTCATGGGCCAGGTGGACACGGCCGCGTTCCTGGCGCGCGCCGTGGCGCATGTCCGTGCCCTGCCGACCCCGCCCAGCCACGTGCTCATCACCGGCGACCTGGTGGAGCGCGGCGGTCTGGACGAATACGCCCACCTGCGGGAACTGCTGGCGCCTCTGCCCTGCCCGGTGCTGCTGATGCCGGGCAACCACGACGCGGTGCCCCACCTGCGCCAGGCGTTTGCGGACCACGGCTACCTGAGCAGCACAGCGCACGAACCCGCGTTGTCCGGCTTCGCGCTGTATGCCGCGAGCCTGGGCAGCCGCCGCCTGCTCGCGCTCGACACCGTGGTGCCCGGCAAGCCCCATGGCAGCCTGTGCGCCGCCCGCCTGGGCTGGCTGCGCGCGCAACTGGAGGCCGCGCCCGACACCCCCACCGTCGTGGCCATGCACCACCCCCCGTTCACCACCGGCATCCGCCACATGGATGGCATGGGCCTGCGCGAAGGGGCCGACGAACTGGAGGCGCTGATGGCCCTGCACCCGCAGGTCGAACGCATCCTCTGCGGCCACCTGCACCGCCCCATCACCCGCCGCTTCGGCGGCACCGTGGCCATGACCGCGCCGTCCGCCGCGCACCAGATCACCCTCGGCCTGGCGCCCGACAGCCCGCCCTCGTTCATCTTCGAGCCACCCGGTTACTACGTCCACACCGTGCAGGACGGGCAGCTGGTGACCCACCTGCAACCGGTGGGGGACTTTGGTGAAGCGCAGCTGTTTCGTTGAGCGGCAAGAGCGCCAGTGTGGACAATGAGCCGCTGGATGGTATGAGGGGAAACCACTTGCAAGCGCTCGAATCCGCCGCCGCCCCGCTGCTCTACACCTACCGCCGCTGCCCCTACGCCATGCGCGCGCGTTTGGCCCTGCTGCAGGCGGGCGTGGCGTTCGACGCGTTCGAGATCGTGTTGCGCGACAAACCCGCCGAAATGCTGGCCCTCTCACCCAAGGGCACGGTGCCTGTGCTGCGGCTGCCCGATGGCCAGGTGCTGGAGCAGAGCCTGGACATCATGCGCTGGGCCTTCCTGGAAACTGGCGATGCCGATGGCTGGTGGGCGCGCGCGCAAAGTGCGGTGAACCTGGTGCTGCTGGCGGTCTGCGACGGCGGATTCAAACACCACCTGGACCGGTACAAATACCCCGAGCGATTCGACGGCGTTGATTCAAAGGTCCATCACCGCGAGCAGGCGGTGGACGTGTTGCTGAGGCCACTGGACGCGCAGTTGCAAAGCACCGGCCAGTTGGGTGGCCAGGCCCCCTGCGCGGCCGACATCGCCATCTTTCCGTTTGTGCGGCAGTTCGCGGCGGTGGAGCCGGAGTGGGTTGGGGAACTGCCGCTGTTGGCGTTGAAGGGCTGGCTTGGCCGGTGGTCGGTTCACCCCCTGTTCGAAGCGGCGATGCCCAAACTGAACATCGGGCAGCCGCTGCCGTTTCCTGCGCCACGTTTCTAGATCACGAGGATGGAGTGCCCGGTTGCCACCCTGAGAGACATGGGGTCAAGTTTCGCAAAACCGTCACATTCCAGCGCGCCTTGGCCATCCAGCACCAGGCTGCGTTGGACCAAGGGGTGCCCAAGACGCCAGCACCCGATACCCGGCCCTGAGTCATCACACCGGCAGTGGGGCAGGGTCCACACGCATACAAGATGCTGTGGAGCAGCAGTTCGTGGTGTTACCTCAGTTTTTTGCCTGATCTTGGTCTCGAGGCTGCAGTTGGGGTTGAGTCCTGGGTGCAAGCTGCGCAGAGGCAAA
>JAHIQV010000421.1 GCA_018903185.1 Gammaproteobacteria bacterium
CAAAGATCAGGGCAGTGGCCGCGGCGGCGCCGATCCAGAAGTTGGCCTTGACGGCGGCGAGGATCACCATCCACTCACCAACAAAACCCGCGGTGCCCGGCAGGCCGCAGTTGGCCATGGTGAACAACAGCGCGAAGGCGGCGAAGTTGGGCATGGTGTTGACCACGCCGCCGTAGGCGGAAATTTCACGCGAGTGCACGCGGTCGTAGAGCACACCGATGGACAGGAACATGGCGGCCGAAACAAAACCGTGGGCGATCATCTGCACGATGCCGCCGGCCACACCCATGTCGCTGAAGAGGAAGAAGCCGAGGGTGACAAAACCCATGTGGGCCACCGACGAATAGGCCACCAGCTTCTTCATGTCCTGCTGGACCATGGCCACCAGACCGACATAGACCACGGCCACCAGGGACAGCGTGATCATGAGCCAGGCCCATTCGTGCGAAGCGTCGGGCAGGATCGGCAGCGAGAAGCGCAGGAAACCGTAGGCACCCAGTTTCAGCATGATGGCGGCCAGCACGGCCGAGCCACCGGTGGGCGCTTCCACGTGCACGTCGGGCAACCAGGTGTGCACCGGCCACATCGGCACCTTCACCGCGAAGGCGGCAAAGAAGGCGAAGAACAGCAGCGTCTGCGCCGTGCCGCCCAGCGGCAGCTTGTGCCAGGTGGCCAGATCGAAACTGCCACCCGACTGGGTGTACAGGTAGATCAGGGCCACCAGCATGAGCAGCGAGCCCAGGAGCGTGTAGAGGAAGAACTTGAACGCGGCGTAGATCTTGTTCGGGCCGCCCCAGATACCGATGATCAGGTACATCGGGATCAGCGTGGCTTCGAAGAAGACGTAGAACAGCATCGCGTCGAGCGCAGCAAAGACACCGATCATCAGACCCGAGAGGATCAGGAAGGCGCCCATGTACTGGTTGACACGGCTGGTGATGGATTCCCAGCTGGCAATCACCACGACCACGGTGATGAAGGCGGTCAGCAGCACCAGCCAGAGCGAGATGCCGTCCACACCGAGGTGGTAGTTGACGTTGAATCGTTCGATCCAGACGCCCTGTTCCACGAACTGCATCGCAGCCGTGCCGAGTTCGAACCCGGTGTAGAGCGGCACAGTGATCGCGAGGGACACCAGCGCGCCCAGCAGCGCTATCCAGCGCACCGCGTTGGCGTGCTCGTCCCGGCCCAAGGCCAGCAGCACGACGCCAAAAAGAATCGGCGTCCAGATCGCAAGGCTCAGCAAACCCATCTTGTTCTTCCTCTTATTTCGCGAGCCAGACGAAGTACGTCATGAACAGCAGGATGCCCACGATCATCATCAGCGCATAGTGGTACAGGTAACCGGTCTGCATGCGGCGCACCACGGCAGACACGCCACCCACCAGCTTCCAGCTGGCGTTGACCACGCCGGTTTCGATGACGCCCTGGTCGCCACCCTTCCAGAGTCCGGTACCCAGCATGCGCGCCCCACGGGCGAGCACGTTTTCGTTGAACCAGTCCATGTAGTACTTGTTCTCCAGGAGGGTCACGATCGGCTTGAACGTGCGGCCAATGGCGGCCGGCAGCGCCGGGTTGACCATGTACATGTACCAGGCGGTCACGGCACCGCCGAGCGCCAGGTAGAACGGCGCGGTCGAGAAGGCATGCATCGCCATGGCCAGCGGACCGTGGAAGATTTCGGCGAAACGGGCCATGGCCGGATGGGCCCCGGCGTTGATCGTGATGGCGTCTTTGAGGAAATCGCCAAACAGCATCGGCTGGATCGTCATGAAGCCGATCACAACGGACGGGATCGCCAGCAGCAGCAGCGGCACGGTCACCACCCAGGGGGTTTCGTGGGGCTTGTGGTCGTCGTGGCCGTTCCCATGGTCGTCGTGGTGATCGTCATGGCCGTGGTGGGCGTCCGGGTTCTGGTCGTAGCGCTCCTTGCCGTGGAACACCAGGAAGTAGAGCCGGAACGAGTAGAAGGCCGTGACAAAGACGCCCGCCAGCACCGCGAAATAGGCAAAACCCGAAGCCGGCAGGTTGCTGAAATGCACCGCTTCGATGATGCTGTCCTTGGAGTAGAAGCCGGCAAACAGCGGTGTGCCGATCAGGGCCAGCGTGCCCAGCAGCGAGGTGATCCAGGTGATGGGCATGTACTTGCGCACGCCACCCATCCAGCGGATGTCCTGGTTGTGGTGCATGCCGATGATCACGGAACCGGCCGCGAGGAACAGCAGGGCCTTGAAGAAGGCGTGGGTCATGAGGTGGAACACCGCCACGCTGTAGGCCGAGGCACCGAGCGCCACCGTCATGTAGCCCAGCTGCGAGAGCGTGGAATAGGCGACGACGCGCTTGATGTCGTTCTGGATGATGCCCAGGAAGCCCATGAACAGCGCCGTGATGGCACCGATCACCATGATGAAGTTGAGCGCAGTGTCCGACAGCTCGAACAGCGGCGACATGCGCGCGACCATGAAGATGCCGGCCGTCACCATGGTGGCGGCGTGGATCAGCGCAGAGATCGGGGTCGGACCTTCCATGGAGTCGGGCAGCCAGACGTGCAGCGGGAACTGGGCCGACTTGCCCATGGCACCGATGAACAGGCAGATGCAGATCACGGTGATCAGCAGCCAGTCGGTGCCGGGGAAGCCCAGCGTGCCGAGCTCGGGCGCCTTGGCGAACACCTCGGTGTAGTTCAGCGTGCCGGTGTAGGCCACGATCAGGCCGATGCCCAGGATGAAGCCGAAGTCGCCCACGCGGTTGACCAGGAAGGCCTTCATGTTGGCGAAGATCGCCGTGGGCTTGTTAAACCAGAACCCGATCAGCAGGTAGGACACGAGGCCCACCGCTTCCCAGCCGAAGAACAGCTGCAGCAGGTTGTTGCTCATCACCAGCATGAGCATGGAGAACGTGAACAGCGAGATGTAGGCGAAGAAGCGGTTGTAGCCGGCGTCTTCTTCCATGTAGCCGATGGTGTAGATGTGCACCATCAGCGAGACGAAGGTGACCACGCACATCATCATCGCGGTCAGGCCATCGACCATGAAGCCGATTTCCATCTTCATGCCGCCGATCACCATCCATTCGTAGATGGTTTCATTGAATCGGGCGCCGTCCACGGCCACGCTCTTGAGCGTCATGGCCGAGAGGACGAAGGCGATCAGCACGCCCAGGATGGTCAGTGTGTGCGAGGTGCGGCGCCCGATGACGTTGCCGCCAAAGGTGGTGCCCAGGATGCCGGCCAGCGCCGCGCCCACCAGGGGCGCCAGCGGAACCGCCAGGAGTGTGCTTGCAGAAAGGGTGGTGCTCATTTTTGTGCCTGTTCTTTCCCTGGCTTCAACCCTTGAGGGTGTTGAGTTCTTCGACGCCGATGGACGACTTGGCGCGGAACAGCAGCACCAGGATGGCCAGACCGATGGCCGATTCGGCCGCCGCCACCGTCAGGATGAAGAACACAAACACCTGGCCGTGCATGTCACCCAGGAAATGGGAGAACGCCACAAAGTTCATGTTGACCGCCAGCAGCATCAGCTCGATGGCCATGAGCAGCACGATCAGGTTCTTGCGGTTGAGGAAGATGCCGATGACCGACAGGGCAAACAGGATGGCCCCGACGGAAAGAAAATGTCCCAGTGTGAGGCTCATGCCTTGCCCTCCTCGTGGATCGGTGCCGCTGGAGCAGCCTTCTGTGTGGCGGCCATGGGCAGCACGACCAGGCGATCGGATGCACGCACCTTGACCTGCAGACCGGGGTTGATCGCCTTGCTGTCCTTGCGCTGGCGCAACGTGAGCGCGATCGCGGCGATCATCGCCACCAGCAGGATCACGGCAGCCACTTCAATGGGATAGAGGTACTCGGTGTACAGCAGCTTGCCCAGTTCCTTGGTGTTCGAGTAGTTGTCCGGCACGGCGGCAATGCCCGCGCCCGTGACGGTCGGGAAACCCACCCACAGCACGGCAATGATCTCGGCCGCCACCAGGGTGCCCAGAGCAGCTGCCAGAGGGAAGTTCTGCCAAAAACCCCAGCGGTCATCGTCGAGCTTGATGTCGAGCATCATCACCACGAACAGGAACAGCACCATCACCGCACCGAGGTACACCAGCACCAGGGTCAGACCCAGGAACTCGGCCTTGAGCAGCAACCACAGGGCCGCCGCCTGCGAGAACGAGAGCATCAGGTACAACACCGCGTGCACGGGGTTGTGCGCGGTCACCACGCGGTAGGCTGCAAACAGCAGCACGGCCGCGAACAGGTAGAAAAAGCCGGTCTGGTAATCCATGGTTCTTGTCTTTCGCCAGCTTCAGCGGTACTTCGCGTCGGCCGCCTTGGCGGCTGCGATCTCGGGTTCGTAGCGGTCACCCACGGCCAGCAGCATCTCTTTGGTGAAATACAGATCGCCGCGCTTCTCGCCGTGGTATTCGAGGATGTGGGTTTCGACAATCGCGTCCACCGGGCAGGCTTCTTCACAGAAGCCGCAGAAGATGCACTTGGTCAGGTCGATGTCGTAACGGGTGGTGCGGCGCGAGCCGTCGTCGGCGCGTTCACCGGCCTCGATGGTGATGGCCAGGGCCGGGCACACCGCCTCGCACAGCTTGCAGGCGATGCAGCGCTCTTCGCCGTTTTCATAACGGCGCTGGGCGTGCAGACCGCGGAAGCGCGGCGACAACGGCGTCTTCTCTTCCGGGAACTGCACCGTCACCTTGCGGCGGAAGGCGTAGCGACCAGTGAGGGCCATGCCCTTGACCAGCTCGACCAGCAGGAAGCTCTTGAAAAAGTCGCCGATGGAGAACGGCGCGACAACCGAAGGCGATGCGGAAGGGGATACGGTGGTGGACATGGTCGTTCGCCCTGCTTATTTCCAGATGTTCCACGAGGTCTGCATCAGACCGCCCACGAGCAGCAGCCAGATCAGCGTCACGGGAATGAAAATCTTCCAGCCCAGACGCATGATCTGGTCGTAGCGGAAGCGCGGGAAAGTGGCGCGGATCCAGATGAACATGGACACCACGACAAAGGTCTTGATACCGAGCCAGATCCAGCCCGGGATCCAGTTGAAGAGCGCGCTGTCGATGGGAGACAGCCAGCCACCCAGGAACATCAGCACCGCCACGATGGACACCAGCCACATGCTGGCGTATTCGGCCAGGAAGAAGATCGCGAAGCCCATGCCCGAGTACTCGACCATGTGACCGGCCACGATCTCGGCCTCGCCTTCCACGACGTCGAACGGGTGGCGGTTGGTCTCGGCCACGCCGGAGATCAGGTAGACCATGAAGATCGGGAACAGGGGCAGCCAGTTCCAGGACAGGAAGCTCAGGCCCATGTCAGCACCCATGCCGCGCGACTGTGAAGCCACGATCTCACCCAGGTTCAGGCTGCCAGCGGTCATGACGACCACCAGGAAACAGAAACCGATGGCAATTTCGTAGCTCACCATCTGGGCCGATGCGCGCATCGCACCGAGGAAGGCGTACTTCGAGTTGGAGGCCCAGCCCGCGATGATCACGCCATAGACCTCGATCGAGGTGATCGCCAGGATCACCAGCAAGCCGGCGTTGACATTGGCAATGACCGCTTCCGGACCAAAAGGCACAGCCACCCAGGCCGCCAGGGCCGGCATGATGGCCATGATGGGGCCGAGGCGGAACAGGCCACCGGCCGCCGCACTGGGGCTGATGATTTCCTTGGTCAGCAGCTTGACGGCATCGGCAATCGGCTGCAGCAGCCCGAACGGGCCCACACGGTTCGGGCCCATGCGCACCTGCATGAAGCCCAGCAGCTTGCGCTCCCACAGCGTGAGGTAGGCCACCGCGCCCATCAGGGGTGCCAGCACGACCACGATCTTGATCAGACCCCAGATCACCGGCCAGGCGGCCGTGGTCCACCACGGTGCAGCGATCAGGCCCAGGCCACCGTTGTACATCGCGTCGATCATGCGTGTGCTCCTTCTGCTGCACGGGCATCGGCCGTGAGCTGCAGCGAGCTGGCGCGCCGCACCAGCGAATCCAGTTGGTAGATGGACGCCACGCAGGGCTGGCCGACGGCAGGGTTCATGTCAATGAAGGCCTCACCGGTGTTGGACAGGCGCGAAGCATCCACCACGCTGCCGGCCGTCACACCCGGCAAAGCCGCTGCGAGCACGGCCTGCGACGAATCGGCGTCAAAGCCCGGCAGGCCCAGCAGGTTGCCCAGCACGCGCAACACCTTCCAGGCCGGACGGGTATCGCCCAATGGGCGCACCACGGCGTGGAAACTCTGCAGCCGGCCTTCGGCGTTGACGAAGGACCCCGAGGTCTCGGTGAACGGAGCGATGGGCAGCAGCACGTCGCTGATGTCCAGGTTGGCCTTGAACGGGCTGAGCGTGACCACCATGCCGGCGTTGGCCAGACCCTGGCTCCCCACCGCACTGTCAAAGGCCGGTTCGTTGTTCAGCAGCAGCGCCGCCTTGAGCCCGCCACCGAGCATCTGACCGGCGTTCAAGCCGCCCTGCCCCGGCATGGCGTTCACCAGCTGGGCGCCCACGGTGTTGGCGGCTTCGCTGAGGTAACCCACCGCGGCACCGGTCTGCTGGGCGATCCAGTTGGCCAGCGACAGCAGGCTGGAGGCCTGCGCATGGTGCGCGGCCGCGTTGCCGAGCAGGATGGCCTTGTGTTCACCACCGAGCAGCGACTTGGCGATGGCGCGAGCCGCATCGTTCACCTCTGCGGCCACCGGTGCCAGCACGCCCGTTTCGGCGCCCACGGCGTTGGCGATGCCGGCCAGGGCCGACACCCAGTGGGTGCTGTCGGTCAGCACGGCGTTCTTGACCGGCATGGCCCAGTCCTGCGACTGGGCGTTGAGCGCGTTCACCTGCCCACCCTTGCGAGCCGCCTGGCGGATGCGCTGGGCAAACAGCGGATGGTCCTTGCGCAGATTCGATCCGACCACCAGCACGCGCTGCAGACCCGACAGGGCCGCGATCGGCATGCCCAGCCAGCGGGCCGTGTTCGGCGATGCCGCGTTGAAGAAGTCGGCATGGCGCAGACGCGTGTCGATGTTCTCGCTGCCGAGGCCACGCACCAAAGCACCGGCCAGGGCCAGCTCTTCCAGCGTGCTGTGCGGACTGGCCAGCACACCGATGGCGCCAGCGCCATGATCCGCCTTGACCTGCTTCAGGCCATTGGCCACGTATTCCAGCGCGGTCTGCCAGTCGACCGTTTTCCACTCGCCGCCCTGCTTGAGCATGGGCGCGGTCAGGCGGTCTTCGCTGTTGACGGCTTCGTAGCTGAAGCGGTCGCGGTCGGCAATCCAGCACTCGTTGACGGCATCGTTTTCCAGCGGCACGACGCGCATGACCTTGTGGTTCTTCACCTGAACGATCAGGTTGGCACCGGTCGAGTCGTGCGGGCTCACGCTCTTGCGACGCGAGAGTTCCCAGGTGCGGGCGCTGTAGCGGAACGGCTTGCTCGTGAGCGCGCCCACCGGGCAGATGTCGATCATGTTGCCCGACAGCTCGGAATCCACCGACTGCCCGACAAAGGTTTCGATTTCGGCGTGTTCACCACGGTGCGACATGCCCAGCTCCATCACGCCGGCCACTTCCTGGCCAAAGCGCACGCAGCGGGTGCAGTGGATGCAACGGCTCATTTCCTCCATGGAAATCAGCGGACCAACGTCCTTGTGAAACACCACGCGCTTCTCTTCTTCGTAGCGCGAGGCACCACCGCCGTAGCCCACGGCCAGATCCTGCAGCTGGCATTCACCGCCCTGATCACAGATCGGGCAGTCCAACGGGTGGTTGATGAGCAGGAACTCCATCACCGACTGCTGGGCCTTGATCGCCTTGTCAGACTTGGTGCGCACGATCATGCCCATGGTCACCGGCGTGGCGCAGGCGGGCATGGGCTTGGGGGCCTTTTCCACTTCCACCAGGCACATGCGGCAGCTCGCCGCGATGGACAGTTTCTTGTGGTAGCAGAAATGGGGAATGTAGGTGCCTGCCTTTTCGGCCGCATGCATGATCATGCTGCCCGGTGGCACTTCGACCTTCTGGCCGTCGAGTTCGATTTCAACCATGGTGATGTGTCGGGTCAGACGGTGTGTGTAGCGGCCGCGTCGGCCTTGATCATGGCCGCGAACTCGGGCCGGAAATGCTTGAGCATGGCGCGCACAGGCATGGCGGCTGCATCACCCAGGGCGCAGATGGTGCGGCCCATGATGTTCTCGGCCACGTTGTCCAGCAGTGCCATGTCCGTGGGTTTCGCTTCGCCGCGGTGGATCTTGTCCACCAGGCGCCAGAGCCAGCCCGTGCCTTCACGGCAGGGTGTGCATTGGCCGCAGGACTCGTGCATGTAGAAGTACGACAGGCGCTTGAGCGATTCGACCATGCAACGCGAGTCGTCCATCACGATCACGGCGCCCGAGCCCAGCATGGAGCCGGCCTTGGCGATCGAGTCGTAGTCCATGGTGCAGTCCATGATGATGGACGCGGGCAACACGGGCGAAGACGACCCACCAGGGATCACGGCCTTGAGCTGGCGTCCTGTGCGCACACCGCCGGCGAGCTCCAGCAGCTTGGCGAACGGCGTGCCCATGGGCACTTCGTAGTTGCCGGGCAGGTTGACGTCGCCGCTGACCGAGAAGATCTTGGTGCCGCCGTTGTTGGGCTTGCCGCATTCCAGGTAGGCCGAGCCTCCGTTGCGGATGATCCAGGGCACCGCAGCGAAGGTCTCGGTGTTGTTGATCGTGGTCGGCTTGCCGTACAGGCCGAAGCTGGCCGGGAACGGCGGCTTGAAGCGCGGCTGGCCCTTCTTGCCCTCCAGCGATTCGAGCAGCGCGGTTTCTTCACCGCAGATGTAGGCACCAAAACCGTGGAAAGCGTGCAGCTGGAAGCTGAAGTTGCTGCCCATGATGTTGTTGCCCAGGTAGCCGGCAGCGCGGGCCTCTTCCAGTGCGGCTTCGAAGCGTTCGTAGACTTCGAAGATTTCGCCGTGGATGTAGTTGTAGCCGACGCTGATGCCCATGGCGTACGCCGCGATCGCCATGCCTTCGATGACGATGTGCGGGTTGAACATCAGGATGTCGCGGTCCTTGCAGGTGCCCGGCTCACCTTCGTCCGAGTTGCAGACCAGGTACTTCTGGCCCGGGAACTGGCGGGGCATGAAACTCCACTTCAAGCCGCTCGGAAAACCGGCGCCACCACGCCCGCGCAGGGCCGATTCCTTGACGGTGGCGATCACCTGATCCTGCGTCATGCCGGCCACGCCGGTTTCGGGGTTCGGTGCCGAACCATCCTGACCCAGGATCTTGCGCAGGGCCTGGTAGCCACCGCGCGCTTCGTAGTCCTTCAATGACCAGTTGCTGCCGTTCAGATCCTTGTAGATCTGCGGTTCGATGTGACGGCCATGGAAACAGGTCTGCACGCCGGTGGCGCTGAACTGCGAAATCACCTGTTCTGCGTTCATGCTTTGCCCTCTGCGGCCTTCAGGCCGTCGACCAGCTGATCGAGCTTCTCGTTGCTCATGAAACTGCACATGTGGCGGTCATTCACCAGCATCACCGGTGAATCGGCACACGCGCCCAGGCATTCGCTCTGCTGCAGGGTGAAGAGGCCATCGGCCGTCGTTCCACCCATTTGCACGCCGAGCTTGTGCTCCAGATGCGCCAGCGCCTTGCCGCCGTCGCGCAACAGGCAGGGCAGGTTGGTGCAGACGTTGAGCTTGAACTTGCCCACCGGCCGCTGGTTGTACATGTTGTAGAAGGTCGTGACCTCGTGCACGGCCATGACCGGCATGCCGAGGTAGTCGGCAATCGCCTTCTCGGCTTCGAGGGCGACATGACCCTGCTCTTGCTGCACGATGGACAGACAGGCCATCACGGCCGACTGCGCCTGCTCGGCCGGGTACTTGGCCACTTCGCGGGCGAAACGCGCCAGCGTGGCTTCGGACAGCTTCATCGCCTGAACGGCGCCGCTGGGGGTCTTGTGCTCAGAGATCATCGGTCAATCTCTCCAAAAACGATGTCCATGGTGCCGATGATGGCGACCGCGTCGGCCAGCATGTGGCCCTTGGCCATCTCGTCCATGGTGGACAGGTGGGCGAAACCCGGGGCACGGATCTTCAGGCGGTAGGGCTTGTTGGCGCCGTCGCTCACGAGGTAGATGCCGAACTCGCCCTTGGGGTGCTCTACGGCGGCATAGGCCTCGCCTTCGGGCACATGGAAGCCTTCGGTGAAGAGCTTGAAGTGGTGGATCAGCTCCTCCATGCTCGACTTCATGGCCTCGCGCGAGGGCGGTGCCACCTTGTGGTTGTCGGTGATCACCGGACCCGGGTTGGCACGCAGCCAGTCCACGCACTGCTTGATGATGCGGTTGGACTGCTTCATTTCCTCCATGCGGACGAGGTAGCGGTCGTAGGTGTCGCCCGTCTTACCCACAGGAATGTCGAAGTCCATGCGGTCGTAGACCTCGTACGGCTGCTTCTTGCGCAGGTCCCAGGCGATGCCGGAGCCGCGCAGCATGGGGCCGGTCATGCCCAGGTTGAGCGCCCGCTCGGGCGTCACCACGCCGATGCCGACGGTGCGCTGTTTCCAGATACGGTTGTCGGTCAGCAACGTGTGGTACTCGGCCAGGTAGGTCGGGAAACGCTGGGTGAAGTCGTCAATGAAGTCGAGCAAGGAACCCTGGCGGTTCGTGTTCAGCTCGGCCATCGCCTTGGCGTTGCGGATCTTGCTGTGCCGGTACTGCGGCATCGTGTCCGGCAGGTCGCGGTAGACACCGCCCGGACGGAAGTAGGCCGCGTGCATGCGAGCACCCGAAACCGCCTCGTACATGTCGAACAGGTCTTCGCGCTCGCGGAACGCGTAGATCAGGATGGTCGAGCTGCCGCAGTCGTTGCCGTGCGAGCCCAGCCACATCAGGTGGTTGAGCAGTCGGGTGATCTCGCTGAACATCACACGGATGTACTGCGCACGGATCGGCACCTCGATGCCCAGCAGCTTCTCGATGGCCAGGCAGTAGGCATGCTCGTTGCACATCATCGACACGTAGTCCAGCCGGTCCATGTAGGGCAGCGACTGGATGAAGGTTTTGTGCTCGGCGAGCTTTTCGGTGGCGCGGTGCAGCAGGCCGATGTGCGGGTCGGCGCGTTGCACGACTTCGCCATCGAGTTCCAGCACCAGGCGCAACACGCCATGCGCAGCGGGGTGCTGCGGCCCGAGGTTCAGGGTGTAGTTCTTGATTTCGGCCATTTCAGTGCAGGCCTCCGTAGTTGTCTTCGCGGATCACGCGCGGCGTGACTTCACGCGGCTCGATCGTGACAGGCTCGTAAACCACCCGCGCGCGCTCGGCGTCGTAGCGCATCTCCACATGACCGGAGAGCGGAAAGTCCTTGCGGAAGGGATGCCCGATGAAGCCGTAATCGGTCAGGATGCGGCGCAGGTCGTTGTGCCCCTCGAACACGATGCCGTACAGGTCAAACGCCTCACGCTCGTACCAGTTGGCCGATGCCCAGAGCGAGGTCACGGAATCAATCACGGGGAAGTCATCTTCCGGACAGAACACCCGCACCCGCACCCGCTGGTTCAGACTGACCGACAGCAAGTGCACCACCGCAGCAAAACGCGGACCTTCCCAGCGACCATCGCCGTAGGTCTGGTAGTCCATGCCGCACAGGTCGATCAACTGCTCAAAACGCGCCTCAGGCGCGTCGCGCAGGGTCTGCATGGCAGCCAGATAGTCCGACGCGGCCACGACCAGGGTGAGCTCATCCCGCTCGACATCAAGGGACTGCACGCGCTCACCCAGCAAGGCGGCGAGGGTGTTCTTCAACACTTCGGGACTGGTGGCGTAAAGGGTGGCGGTTTCGCTCATGGACCGTCTTTCTGACTGAAGCCTGTGGGCCGGTGCGGCGCTCAGGCGCGCGCGATGGTGTTGGTGCGACGGATCTTCTGCTGCAGCTGGATGATCCCGTACAGCAAGGCTTCTGCAGTCGGCGGGCAGCCGGGCACGTACACGTCGACCGGCACGATCCGGTCGCAGCCACGCACCACCGAGTAGCTGTAGTGGTAATAACCACCGCCGTTGGCGCAAGAACCCATGGACAGAACCCAGCGCGGCTCGGCCATCTGGTCATACACCTTGCGCAGGGCGGGCGCCATCTTGTTGCACAGCGTGCCCGCCACGATCATCAGATCGGACTGGCGCGGACTGGCGCGAAACACCTCGGCGCCGAAGCGCCCGATGTCGTAGCGCGCGGCGGCCGCATGCATCATCTCGACCGCGCAGCAGGCGAGACCAAAGGTCATGGGCCACAACGATCCGGTCTTGGCCCAGTTCACCACCGAGTCGTAGCTGGTGGTGACGAAGCCTTCCTTGAAAACACCTTCAATCATGTGCTGCTCCAATGCACCCGCTCAGGGCGTGACGCGCTATACCGAACCCGCAGACCGCGGTCATTCCCAGTCCAGAGCGCCTTTTTTCCATTCGTAGGCAAAGCCCACGACCAGAATCGCCAGGAACACCACACCCGCCCAGAAGCCGGTGGCACCGATGTCGGCAAAGGCCACCGCCCAAGGGATGAGGAACGCAATCTCAGATC
>JAHIQV010000003.1 GCA_018903185.1 Gammaproteobacteria bacterium
ATGAACAGGTGGTCCTTGAACTGGCCCGCGCGGGTGAGGCCGGGGCCGTAACGAACGGAGCTCCAGTAGTCGCCGGCAAAGCCGTCGCTTTCCGATGCGCAATGCAGGTTGTGCAGGTGGACCGAAATTTCTGGCGAGCCGTAGCCGACGGCGTAGGGGTTGATCTCGTTGTAAAAGCGGACCAGGCAGGGCTCGTTGTAGCGCGCCACGATGCAGGGGCCGGGGAAGGTGCCGTCGTAGCCCCAGATGGTCTGCATCGGCAGCTGCGGGTGGAAGGAGTGCAGGGCTTCCTTGACGTGGATGGTGTAGAGCTTGTCGGGTGCGCTGCCGGACCAGGTCTGGTGCGGATCCCGGCCAGCTTCTCCGGCCGCGGGGTACAGGTCGGGTGCCGGGGACAGCGAGGCCACCGTCTGTTTGGGCTGTGGCACCGGCAGCGGCATGGCCCAGGCCGATGTGCGGGGACCCGCGGGCGGATCTTCGGCATGGGCCAGTCGCCCGGGGCGGACCGCTGCCACACCGGTAACGGCGCTCAAGGCGCCCAGCTGGATGGATTGCCGCCGGTTCAGCCGCGGCCCTGTTGGCGTGATGGTGTCAGACATTTCATGGCTCCCGATCTGGTGAGAGGGGGCAGGGTCCGGGGAATGCCGGTTTCCTGCTTTCCGGGCGGGCTGCCATGTTTGTCAGATGTGTCTGTAACAGCGGGCTGGGCTGGAACAGGGAGCACGCTTTTCATTACATGTGTGACCCGTTGGAGACAGTGTTTTTCGGGCGATGTAACGCGTCAATCACCAGAAATGGGTACCCAGGGCCGTGGTTGTTTTGTACATAACGTTTTCTAAAGTATTCACATTGATGAAAATGTTGATACCGGAAAGTCGCCGAAACACGTTGGATCAGCCTGGGTTGATATTTGTGAGTTGTTTCAATGCGTGTGTTTCTTTGTGTAACTTTTACATTTTTAAGTTTCATGACGACAGATTTCCCTCCTCTGAGGGATGGCCGCGAAGGGCGCACCGTCCCTTCCTGGGTGCCTGGTCTGGCTTTCAGGACGGGTCTGCCGTGAAGCGTCGGCAACTGTCTGTATCCGGGGATGTGGCGGCTGTCGGGGCCTGGTGTGCCGGGCCGGACGCAGGTTCTGCGCCGTTGCGGCCCAGGCTTCAGTCGCGCGTGGTGCGCAGGACCTCTTCCAGGCTGGTCACGCCGGCGTTCACCAGCCGCTGACCGTCTTCGCGCATGGAACGCAGGCCGTTGGCCTGTGCGGCCGCCAGCAGTTCGCTTTCGGCCGCCCGACTGTGGATCAGCGAACGGATCGGGTCGTCCACCACCAGCAGTTCGTAGACACCGGTGCGGCCCTTGTAGCCCGCGTTGCAGTGCGCACAACCGGGCGCGGTCCATCGGCCGTTTTCATCCTGGCGCCGGCAATGCACGCAGAGCTTGCGCACCAGGCGCTGCGCCAGCACACCGAGCAGCGAGCTCGACAGCAGGAAAGGCTCCACGCCCATGTCGGTCAGGCGCGTCACGGCGCTCACCGAGTCGTTGGTGTGCAGCGTGGCGAGCACCAGGTGGCCGGTGAGCGAGGCCTGGATGGCGATCTGCGCGGTCTCGAAGTCGCGGATCTCGCCGATCATGATCACGTCCGGGTCCTGGCGCAGGATGGCGCGCAGGGCCTTGGCGAAGTCGAGGTCGATCTTGGGGTTGACCTGGGTCTGGCCCACGCCGGCCAGCTCGTATTCGATCGGGTCTTCCACCGTCATGATGTTGAGCGTGCCGGCGTCCAGGCGCTGCAGGGCGGCGTAGAGCGTGGTGGTCTTGCCCGAGCCGGTGGGGCCGGTCACCAGGATGATGCCGTGCGGCTGCTGCACCAGGTGTTCGAACTGGGCCAGCACATCGCCCTGCATGCCCACGGCTTCAAGGTTGAGGCGGCTCTCGCTCTTGTCGAGCAGGCGCAGCACGGCGCGTTCGCCGTGGGCGCTGGGCAAAGTGGACACGCGCACGTCCACCGCGCGCGTGCCGATGCGCAGCGAGATGCGGCCGTCCTGCGGCAGGCGTTTCTCGGAGATGTCGAGCTCGGCCATGATCTTCAGGCGCGAGATCAGCGCGGCGTGCAGCGCGCGGTTGGGCTGCACCACCTCGCGCAGCACGCCGTCGACCCGGAAGCGCACGCTGGAATGGCGCTCGTAGGGTTCGATGTGGATGTCGCTGGCGCCGTCGCGTGCGGCCTGCGTGAGCAGGGCGTTGAGCATGCGGATGATGGGCGCGTCGTCGGCGGTCTCCAGCAGGTCTTCGATGGCCGGCAGATCCTGCATCATGCGGCTGAGGTCGGCGTCGCTCTGCACCTCGCTCACCACGGCGGCCGCGCTCGATTCGCCCTGGGCATAGGCGGCGCTGATGCGCTGCGTGAGGGTGTCGCCCGGCTCCCACAGAAACTCGCGCACCTCGTGGCAGCGCAGGATTTCCGAGAGCGCCGAGAGGCGCTGCGTCTGCACGGCCGGGTCGGTCGCAGGCGTGCTGCTGCCCAGCAGGGTCAGGCCCTGGCCATTGTCTTCGAGCAGCCACAGGTGCTGGCGTGCAAAGGCATAGGGCAGCGGGTGTCTCATGGGTTCAGTGGGCCGGCGCGGCGGGCGTTGCCGGCGGCTGCATTTCGGGCGCGCGCTGGGGCGGCAGCACGGGCGCGGTGTTCACCCGCAGCACGCTGCTGGGCACGGGCTGCGCGTCTTTCTGCGTGGCGCGCATGAGGTCGTAGCGGTCGAGCGAGAGGCTGGTCGTGGCGCGTGCGTCGCGCAGCACCACCGGGCGCAGGAACACCATCAGGTTGGTCTTCTTGCGGCTTCGGGTTTCGCTCTTGAAGAGGTTGCCGAAGAAGGGCACATCGCCCAGGCCGGGCACTTTTTCCTGGTTGCCGGCGTATTCGTCCTGCAGCAGGCCGCCCAGCACGACGATGCCGCCGTCGTCGACCAGCACCGTTGATTCGATGGTGCGCTTGTTGGTGATCAGGCCGGTGGCCGAGTTGATCGAGGACGCCTGCACGCTGCTGACCTCCTGGAAGATGGTCATCTTGATGGTGCCGTTCTCGCTGATCTGCGGTTTCACACGCAGGGTCAGGCCGACGTCCTGCCGCTCGATGGTCTGGAACGGGTTGACCGAGCCTTCATTGCTGCCGGTGTTGGTGAACTGGCCGGTGACAAAGGGCACGTTCTGGCCGATCACGATCTTGGCCTCTTCGTTGTCCAGTGTCAGCAGGTTGGGCGTGGACAGGATGTTGCCCTCGCCGTTCTGCTGCAGGAAGCGGGCCAGAAAGCCGAGGATGTAGACGCCGTTGCGCTGCTGGGCGGCGCCGATGTTCAGGCCGGTGCCAGGCGCTGTGATGCTGGCGGTGTCGCCCTGCGCGACGGGCAGCAGATTGGTCAGGATGTTGTTGCCGCCGGTGCCGAAGTTGGTGCCCATCAGGCCCACCACGCTGTCGCCGAAACGGCCCAGCGGGCCTTGCCACTGGATGCCGAATTCGGCCGCCTTGTCGGCGTTGACCTCGGCGATCAGGCTCTCCACATAGACCTGGGCGCGGCGTCCGTCGAGCTGGTCGATCACCGCGCGCAACTGCCGGTATTGCGGTTCGGGCGCGGTGATGATGAGGGCATTGGTGGCCGGATCGGCCTGGATCTGCCCGCCGGTGGACGGGCCGGCGCTGGCGGCCACTGGCGCCGTCGCCTGGGGGCTGCCAGCGGCGGTGGACCCGGTCGCGGCCCGGACAGCGACGGCCGTGGGGGCGTTGCTCAACGCACCGACGCCGCCTGCGCCGCTTTCTCCGGCCAGCGCCGCACGCAGCGTGGCCGCCAGCGAGGTGGCGTCCGCGTTTTTTAGGTAGACCACATGGATGTTGCCGCTCGCGTCCTGCCCCCGGGGCTGGTCCAGCTTGTTCACCAGCGAGCGCACCAGCGCCAGGCGTGCCGGGTTGGCCGCACGCAGCACCAGGGTGTTGCTGCGCGGCTCGGCCACCAGGGTGGTCTTGTAGGAGGTGTCGGCGGCCTGGCCGGCGCCCACGGTGGCGGGTTCGATCAGGCGTGTGATCAGCGGGGCGATGTCGATCGCGATGGCGTGCTGCAGCGGGATGATCTCGACGTCGGTGGCGCCGGCCACATCGAGCGCGGCGACGATGCGCCCGATGCGCTGCAGGTTGTCGGCGTAGTCGGTGATCACCAGCGAGTTGTTGCCGGGGTTGACGTTGATGGTGTTGTTGGGCCCGATCAGCGGCCGCAGCACCGGCACCAGGTTGTTGGCCGCCTCGTGGTTGAGGCGGAAGATCTGGGTCACGATCTGGTTCGACGATGCGAGCGCGCTGACCGGGCCTGCGTTCACCGGGTTGCCCTGCAGCTTGGCATCGGCCTCGGGCACGATCTTGTAGAGGCCGCCGGTGTCCACCAGGGCAAAACCCAGCAGCCGCAGCGCGGCGCTGAACTGGTTGAGTGCAGCGGCAGGCGACACGGGCCGGTCGGTGGACAGGCTGATGGTGCCCTTGACGCGCGGATCGACCACCACGTTGCGCCCGCTGATGGAGGCCATGGTGCGGGCGACCGCTTCGATCTCGGCGTCGACAAAACTCAGCACCACGGGCTCGCTGCGCCCGCCTTGCGCCAGCGCGACCGGCCCCGGCAGCAGGCACAGGGCCAGGCTGCCGGCCAGGGCGAGCGTTCTCAGCAGACCCGCTGTCTGCCCGGGTTTCGGGTGGACCCGGGTGGGCTGGTCTGGGGAGGGGTTGCGGTTCATCGCTTGATCCTATCGCGAAGTGCTGGGCATCGGCTGTGCCGCGCCTCAGCCAATGTTCAGAATCGAGCGCGGTCCCTGCCGGCGCCCGAGGATGTTGAGCAGGTTGTCCAGCGCCGACTCGCGCCCGGGTGCGGCCTGGGCCTCGCCCTGGAAGCGCAGCCGTCCACCCACCCACTGGCCGCTGCCCTGCAGCCGCAGCCCGCCGCGCAGCGTGCTCAGGTTCAGCGTGGCGTTGTGGCCGTCGGCCGCGGCCTGCAGTTCCAGGCGGTAGCTGCCCAGCGGGCGCAGGGTGGACAGGCGCGAGGCCATGTCCAGCGCGTCCACGGTCAGGCCGCCCTGCAGGTTCACACGACCCTGCACCTGTCGAACGCTCAGGCCGCTGGAGCGCAGCGCCAGCTGGCCATCGGGCCGCAGGGTGTTCCAGGGTGTGCCCAGGCCCACCAGCAGAACGGCAGGCCACTCGCTGCTGAAGGCGGCGAGCCGCAGTTCCATGCCCTGCCAGCCGGGCAACAACAGGATGTCCAGCGGTTCGGGCGAGCAGCAGGGTGTGATGAGTTTCACGGCGACGGCCGGCTGGCCCGATGCCCACGCAGGCGCCAGTCGCCAGCGCAGACCCTGGGGCAGGGCGCTCAGGCTGCGGCTGCCTTCGCCGCCGGTGAGCAGCAGATCGGCCTGGCCCCGCCAGACGCTGCCGCGCGCGTTGACCAGCTGCACCTGGCCTTCGCTGGCGGTGTGCAGGGCTTCGGCCAGCCAGCGCGCCGGCGCAAACACCAGCACGGCCAGCAACAGGCCGAGGCAGCCGCCGAGCCAGGCCAGGCGCAGGGGCCAGCGGCTGCTCATCATTCGTCCGACTGCAGACCGGGGCCTGCCAGCACCAGCTGGCCGCTCCAGCCGACGGGATTCGCCTGCCGTTCCAGCTGGGCCTGCACCGGCAGCAGGCGGGCGTTGACGCGCATCTGGTTCAGCCACTGGGACAGCGCTTCGGGCGTGGTGCCCCGGAAGTTCACGCTCGCGCGGTCGCCCTGCACCGACACCTGCGCGCTGCCACCCAGCTGGCTGGTGTACTGCTCCAGCGCGCGCAGGGTGGCGGCGCGGCCCGGCGGCGGGCTGCTGTTGAGCGAGCTCAGCTGCTCGGCACTGGCGGCCAGATGCTGCATCTGCGCGAGCTGGGCGTCCAGCCGGGCGTGGCGCTCGGGCGCCTGGCGCAGCGTGACCAGGGCCGGCGCGAGCGCCAGCCACCACAGCAGACCCAGGCCCACCACCCAGGCAGCGGCGAACACGGCGCGCCGTTCCCGGGGCGACAGGCGTTCGAGCGCCGCGCCCAGGCCCTGTCCGAAACGGGCCAGGGCGGCGGTGGGTCGGGTGCGTGTGTTCATCGGTGTCACGGGTTTGCCGGGCGCAGGGTGAGTTCGGTGTTCTGGCGCTGCGCCTGCCAGCCGCTGCGCTGCAGGGTCTGCTCCAGGGCGGTCAGGCTGACTTCGCTGTCGGGTACCACGGTGAAGCGGCCTTCGCGGTTGCTGAAATCGATGCGGCTCAGCGTGGTCGAAGGGTCTTCGGTGGCCTGGCCCAGCACGCCGAGCATGGCTTCGAGGTCGCCGTGGGACAGGATGCCACTGGCCTGCTGCAGGCGCGCCAGTTCGCGCTGCATCTGCAGGGGCGCGTCGAGCACCAGCGTGACCTGCGGGAAGCTGCGCTGCAGGGTCTGCCCCAGGGCCTGCTGTTTGGCGGCGAGCACCCGGCGCTCCTGCCAGGCGGCGGCATTCAGGCCGACGAGCTGAACCGCCAGCAGCGCGGCCAGACCCCAGCGCGCCGGCCGCCAGGCCGGCGCACTGCGCCACTGGCGCAGGGTCTGGCGCAGGCGCTGGCCGCGCCGGGCGGTGCTGGAGAGGCTGAGGTCGAACTGCGCCAGGTTCCATTCGGACTGGGCGCAGCGCAGCAGCCAGGCCGGCAGCGCCACGAGTTCGAAGCGCTGGCCGAGCAGTTGTTCGGCTTCGGCGGCGGCGGCGGGTTCGGCCAGCCACTGGGTGTCGCCGTCGGGCGTTTCGGTGTCGCCCGGGGTGGGCAAAACCAGCGCCGCAGCACCCGCGCTGCCCGGTTGCAGCGGTGTGCAGACCACGCCCAGCGCACTCGCGCTCGCAAGCCAGGGCCGGCCGGCCTGATGGTGGGCCCAGTGAACGGTCGCGGCAGACGGATGGCGGGCCGAGGCCAGGTGGGGCCAGATCGACGGCACGATGCGCGAGACCGGGTGGCCGGCGTCTTCAAGCACTTGCAGCCAGGCCTTGAGCCAGGTCTTGTGGCAGGCGGCCACCCAGACTGTCTGTCCGGCGCGGCCACCGGGTTCGAGCGCGAAATGCAGATCGGCGCTGTCGCTCAGCAGGTGCTCCTCCAACACGCCGTCGAGAACGGCGCGCAACCTCGCGTTGGCGACGCGGGGCAGAGTGGCGCGGTGCCAGGACACGGCGTGGGGTGGCAGGACCAGCACCACGTCGTCGTCGGCGGGCAGCAGCGCCACCGCGCAGGTGCCATGTTCGGTCAGTTGCTGCCCGTTGCCTGAACGTGCCCAGTCCAGCGCCGCACCGGAGGCGGTGGCGCTGGTGACGGAGAACGAAGTGGGTGTGAGGATCAGCACGTCGGGCCTGAATCAGGGAAAAGTGCGCGCACGCGGGATGGCGCTCATTTTAGGGACCGGCCACGTGCCGGCGGATTGCTCGCGGTGTTGAATATCACGCCGGGTCGTCATGGGCGGGCGGCAACGCGTTCGCGCCATCGTACGTTGACGTTGAGCCCGTTGCGCACCACCAGCGAGTGTTCTTCGGTCACGGTGTCGTCCAGCCGCAACCGGACCCGGACTTCGAAATAGCGGCTGCGCACATCGTGTTGCTGGCTGTTGACGGTTTCGTTCGTGGCGCCGGGGATGCGGGCCTGTGCAGCGGGCAGGTCCCTGAAGGGCTGGTTGGCGCGCTCGGAGACCAGCAGCTGCGCCTGGGCCAGGTCCAGACCGGGGATGCTGGCGCTCAGCGCCTCGGCGCTGGCGGTGTTCAGGTTCAGGGTGCTGCGATCGGGCAGCACCGTGACGTGGGGCTGCAGGGCCTTCAGGCTCGCCGGGCCCACACCCAGCCAGCCGAGCTGCGCGAAGCGTGCCGGGGTCAGCGGTGTGGGTGAGGGCTTGGGGTCGTTCAGCGCCAGGTTGGACGTGCTCAGCAGGGTCGAGACCAGGGTGTCGAGTTCGGACTGCGGCAGGTCCAGCAACTGGTAGAGCTTGGTGAAGGCCGCCAGGTCGGGCGGAGAGACCTCGACCTGGGTTTTCGCGCCGCTGCCGGTGGTGCGCACCAGGTTCAAGGCGTTCAGGCGGGACTGCGCATCGACCATCTCGCCCGAGAGAAAGGCCGGCATCAGATCGTCGGCGCTGTTGCTGTTGTTGTTCTTGTCGGCGGCCAGAAAACTGGAGAGCTGGGCTTCTTCGAGCGGCGTGGCCCAGGGTTCGCCCAGGTGATCGGCGTGGCCGCTGTTGCGGTTGCCACGGGCATCTTCCCGCAGGAGCAGGCGCGCCCAGTCCAGCGCCCCGGTGAGTATCCAGCTCGCCTGCACGCGCTGGCGCTCGGCCGCTTCCACCTCGGCCGAACGCCATTGTTGCCACACCGCGGCCGAGGCCAGCGTGGCGACCAGGGTCACGACCAGCATGGCCAGCAGCAGCGCGGCGCCGCGCTGGCGACTGACGAAGCGCCGGCGGTTGTTCATCATGGCGATCCGGCCGTCAGCGTCGGACGCACCCAGTCGCGCACCAGCGTGCCCGAGAGGCCCTGGCCCGCGGACAGGCTGAGCACCAGGCGCACCCCGTTGGGCAGCAGGCTCACGCCCGCCACGCCACTGCCCTCGTTGCCGATGGAGGACAGCGGATGGCCCCAGGTGGCACCGCGGTGGTAGAAAAGTTGCCAGCGGTCGATGCCGATGAGTGCGAGCGCGGTGTCGTTGGTGCCCGCTCCATCGCGCTGCTGTTCACCGAGGCCCCACTGCGAGGCCCGGTCCCAGGCTTGCGCGAGTTCATCGCGGCGACGCAGCGGCGGCGATTGCCAGCGCATCCATTGTCCCCCAGCCGCCGTCTGCTGGAGCGACCACGCGACCACGCGGATGCCGGGACTCTGCAGGGTGTTTTCGGTGCTGTCGCGCCGGGTCAGCCGCAGCACGCGGCCGTCAAAATCCAGCGCGCCGAGCTCGCCGGTTTCAACCAGGGCGTCCAGATCGGCGCCCCACTGACCGAACGCCGCCTGCAGCCGCAAAACCTCGTCGGCACGCTGCTGGGTCAGTTCCTGGGCGCGGTTCATGCCGTCGAGTGAGCGCCAGCTGAGCAAGGCCAGCAAGCCCATCACCGCCAGCGCCACCAGCAGCTCGATCAGCGTGAAGCCGCGGTGCTGGTAGCGCGCCGACCCTCGACGCATGAAACAACGCCACCCAGAGGCACCGCCGGGCCGGCTTTGCCGGACGGCCAGTGCCGCCCCCCTTGAGGGGGGTGACGCG
>JAHIQV010000422.1 GCA_018903185.1 Gammaproteobacteria bacterium
GCCGCCAGAAATGCCCCCAGCGCCGACTGGTCGCGCCCGGTGCGCCAGAGGCAATGCGTGTCGTAGGGTGCCAGCGGCTGGGCCAGCGGCACGAAGGCCACGCCGGGCAGGCCGGCCTGCTGCAGCGCGGCGGGCACCAGGCCCACGCCCAGCCCCTGAGCGATGACCGAGACCACGCTCAGCCAGTGCCGCAGTTCAAACGCCAGCGATGGCTCAAACCCCGCGTCTGCGCAGGCGGCGAGGATGCGGTCGTGGTAATCGGGCGAGACGGCGCGCATGACGATGGCGAAGGCCTCGCCTTTCAGGTGATCGAGCGACAGCAACTTCTTCTTCGCCAGCGTGTGCGATGAAGGCAGGCAGGCCATGAACGGCTGACTCGACACCAGGATCTGAGAGAACCCCGCCGGCACGCGCGTGGTGTGCACAAAACCCAGGTCCAGCCGGTCGTGCACCAGCTCGACCAGCTGCTCGCTGCTGGAGAGTTCCCGCAGCGCCAGCCGCAGTTTCGGGTGCGCCGCCGCAAAGTCGCGCAGCACCTGCGGCAGGCCGCGATACAGCACCGTGCCGGCAAAGCCGATCTGCAACTGCCCGGCCAGCCCCTGCCCCACGTCGCGCGCCTCGCGCGCCGCCAGGGCGGCCTGCTCCAGCAGCGCCTGCGCGCGCGGCAGAAAAGCCAGCCCGGCAGCCGTGAGCGCCACGCCCCGGCTGTTGCGCTCAAACAGGCGCGCGCCCACCGAGGCTTCGAGCTGCTGGATGTTGAGCGAGAGCGGCGGCTGCGTCATCGCCAGCCGCTGGGCCGCGCGGCCAAAGTGCAGTTCCTCGGCGAGCACGGCGAAACAGCGCAGATGGCGGAATTCCATGAATATGTGATGCATATTGATCAATCGGCAATCAATATTAGACAGCTATTCATGGGGCGCCGACAATCACTGTCAAACCCCTCTTCCAACCCGCCCCGGAGACACCCCATGGCCAGCCCCAAAAACACCTTCAACTGGGAAGACCCGTTCCACCTGAGCGCCCAGCTCACCGACGACGAGCGCCAGGTGCAGGACGCCGCCCGCGCCTACTGCCAGGAAAAACTGCTGCCCCGCGTGACCGAGGCCTTCCGCCACGAAAAGACCGACGTCGCCATCTTCCGCGAGATGGGCGAGCTCGGCCTGCTCGGCCCCACCATCCCCGAGCAGTACGGCGGCAGCGGCCTCAACTACGTCTGTTACGGCCTGGTGGCGCGCGAGGTGGAGCGCGTGGACTCCGGCTACCGCAGCATGATGAGCGTGCAGAGCTCGCTGGTGATGGTGCCGATCAACGAATTTGGCTCGGAAGCCCAGAAGCAGAAGTACCTGCCCAAGCTCGCCACCGGTGAATGGATCGGCTGCTTCGGCCTGACCGAACCCAACCACGGCAGCGACCCCGGCAGCATGGTCACCCGCGCCAAGGCCGTGCCTGGCGGCTACTCCTTGAGCGGCGCCAAGATGTGGATCACCAACAGCCCGATCGCCGACGTGTTCGTGGTCTGGGCCAAAGACGACGGCGGCCAGATCCGCGGCTTCATCCTGGAAAAAGGTTTCAAAGGCCTGAGCGCCCCCGCCATCCACAGCAAGGTCGGCCTGCGCGCCAGCATCACCGGCGAGATCGTGATGGACGAAGTCTTCGTGCCGGAAGAAAACGCCTTCCCCGACGTGCGTGGCCTCAAGGGCCCGTTCACCTGCCTGAACAGCGCGCGCTACGGCATCGCCTGGGGCGCACTCGGCGCGGCCGAAGACTGCTACTTCCGCGCCCGCCAGTACGTGATGGACCGCCAGCAGTTCGGCCGCCCGCTGGCCGCCAACCAGCTGATCCAGAAAAAGCTGGCCGACATGCTGACCGAAATCAGCCTGGGCCTGCAGGGCTGCCTGCGCCTGGGCCGCATGAAGGACGAAGGCACCGCCGCGGTGGAACTCACCAGCATCTTGAAACGCAACAGCTGCGGCAAGTCGCTCGACATCGCCCGCCTGGCGCGCGACATGATGGGCGGCAACGGCATCAGCGACGAATTCGGCGTGGCCCGCCACCTGGTGAACCTGGAGGTGGTCAACACCTACGAAGGCACGCACGATGTGCACGCGCTGATTCTGGGCCGGGCGATCACGGGGATTGCGGCGTTTGCGAACTGACCGGGTTCTCTCCGGAACAAGAAGGGCTGCCGTGGGCAGCCCTTCTTGTTTTCCGCATCACGTCAGGGCGTCACGCGTTTCCCGAAGTTCCGGACGTCGCCCAGTTCACCCCTGCATAGATCAGGGCCGCGACGTACAGGGGCCCGAACAGGTGCTTGTTGTACCTCGCCAGCCACACCGGAAGGTAGATGTCGAAGTTGCTCTCGCGGTCTTCCGTGTACCTGGCTGCCACCGCCGTCAGCGGGCATGTCCACTCGTTCAGGGCCAGGATGATGACCTCGACCAACACCAGCATCGCCAGCAGCCCGGCCAGGTGATGCCGACCCGCCCAGGACGCGATCGGCATCGCGAAGATGCAAGCGGCGAAAAAGGCCCAGGCCAGCGTGTGGATGAGCTTCACCGCCACCAGCCGAAGGTGGCTGGCGTCACGGTGTTGTGGAGCTGGAAACATGTGGGGTTGAGACGTTCAAGCAGTGGTTTCCCGCCGAACCCGCACAACGGTGCGGGACGGTCCATTTTTTTCGGGCGCCTGCTTGCCGCAAAGTGCCTGGCCTCTCACGCACCGGGCACGGGCAGATCGAAGTGCACCACGTCCTCCCGTGTGCCGGGCTTTGTGTACAGCGCCACGGTGGGGCCGTCGCCGTGGTCGGCCTGCACGAACAC
>JAHIQV010000423.1 GCA_018903185.1 Gammaproteobacteria bacterium
CCGTCGGCTGTCCAGCCCGTGTCGCGCGTGACCACGATGTTCAGGCGCCCGGGCAGCGGCCGGAACTTCGGTGGCAGCGAATCCCAGGTCTTGCGACCCATGATCACCGGGCAGCCCAGTGTGGTGCGCTTGAAGTGCGCCAGGTCTTCGGGCAAGTGCCAGGGCAGGGCGTTGTCCTTGCCGATCACGCCGTTGGCGGCGCGGGCGTAGATCAGGTGCAAACGGGCAGGCGTTGGGGCGGTGGTGTCAGGCATCCGTCGATTGTGCCGCGGCGGGCCGCCGTCGCAACGCACCCGGTGGCAGCAGCACGCTGGCGATCGCCAGCATCACGAAACCCATCGCCAGCCAGTCCTGCCAGTGCGGCACCTCGCCGATGATGAAGGTGGCGCTCAGCGTGCCCACCAGCGGGATCGCCATCACGCTCATGGCGCTGGTGGCGGGCGGCAGGTCGCGGGCCATGCCGAACCAGATCAGCTGCGCGAAGCCGTAGTTGATCAGCACGCCGTAGGCCAGGCTGACCCACATCATGGGCGTGAACGTGGCCGGCCGAGGCAGTGGTTCCAGTGAAAGCGCCAGCACCCAGACCACGGCGCTGCCGAACAGCAGCATCCAGACCGTGACCACGAGAGGCGAGAGCGTGAGGTGCGCGCGGCGGAACATGAGCGTGCCCAGCGCCCACGATACGGCTGCGCCCAGCATCCAGGCGATACCGACCGGGCGCCCGGTCAGGCGCTGCAGTTCGTGCCACAGCAGCAGCCCCACGGCGATGGCTGCGCAGGCCACCGCGAGCCGCACGCGCGGCGTGATGCGTTCACCGAAGAAGGCCGCGCCGATCAGCACGGTGAAGATCGGCATGGTGAAGCCCAGGATCGCCGCACGCCCCGAGGCCAGCTCCTGCACGCCGAAGATCGACAGCGTGTGCCAGCCCAGCACGTTGGGCAGGCCGAGCCAGACGATGACCCACCATTCACGTCCGGCCGGGCGCATGCGCTCGCCCTGGGCCGCCACGTAGACGAACAACCAGGCCGCGCCGAGTAGCATGGTGCTGGCGCGGAAATACAGCGGCGAGAGCTGCTGCAGCGAGAGCTTCATCATGGGCCAGTTGACGCCCCACATGAGCGTGAGGGCCAGCAGCGCCCAGAGCTGGCGGCGGGAGATCACAAAGAAGTGCTCAAACGGCGACGGGCGCCTTGATCGCCGGATGGCACTCGTAACCCTGCACCTCGAAGTCTTCGTACTGGTAGTCGAAGATGGAATCCGGTCGGCGCCTGATGTTCAGCGTCGGGTAGGCGAAAGGCGTGCGGCTCAGCTGCAGTTCCACCTGTTCGCGGTGGTTGTCGTAGATGTGGCAGTCGCCGCCGGTCCAGATGAAGTCGCCCACGTCCAGGTCGCACTGCTGCGCCACCATGTGGGTGAGCAGGGCGTAGCTGGCGATGTTGAAGGGCACCCCGAGGAAAATGTCGGCGCTGCGCTGGTAGAGCTGGCAGCTGAGTTTGCCGCGCCCGCCGGGTTCGGTGGCGGGGGCCACGTAGAACTGGAAGAAAGCATGGCAGGGCATGAGCGCCATCTTGTTCAGTTCGGCCACGTTCCAGGCGCTGACGATGATGCGGCGCGAATCGGGGTTGGTCCTGAGTGTCTGGATGACGTCGGCGATCTGGTCAATGTGGCCGCCGTCGGGCGTGGGCCAGCTGCGCCACTGCACGCCGTAGACCGGGCCGAGGTCGCCGTCGGCGCGCGCCCATTCGTCCCAGATCGTGCAGCCGCGCTCTTGCAGCCATTTCACATTGCTGTCACCGCGCAGGAACCACAGCAGCTCGACGATGATGGCTTTGAGGAACACCTTCTTGGTGGTCACCAGCGGGAAGCCTTCGTTGAGGTCGAAGCGCATCTGGTGGCCGAACACGCTCCGGGTGCCCGTGCCGGTGCGGTCACCCTTGGTCACGCCGTTCTCGAAGACATGGCGCGTGAAATCTTCGTACTGCGAACGCACGGGACGCGGGGGAAGGTGGTCGGTCATGGTGGAATTCGGTGGGCAACGGGCGGACGAAACCACGATTGTGCCCGCTCCGGATCACCCCTGCGCCGCGGTGGACCGCCGCGCGCCAGCGGGCTACGATGCGGCCTCGTCGTACCCGCCAACCGGAGACCCGCCATGCCGTCACTGACCCTCTACACCAACCCCCAATCCCGCGGCCGCATCGCACACTGGATGATGGAAGAACTGGGTGAGCCCTACGAAACCGTCTGGCTCGATTACGGCACCACCATGAAGGCACCGGACTACCTGGCGGTCAACCCCATGGGCAAGGTGCCGGCGCTGCGCCATGGCGACGCGGTGGTGACCGAGGCCGCAGCCATCTGCGCTTACCTGGGTGACCGGTTCCCGGAAAAGGGCCTGATCCCGCCGCCCGGTTCGCCGGCCCGGGCCGACTATTTCCGCTGGCTGTTTTTCGCCGCCGGGCCGCTGGAGCAGGCCGTGGTGGCGCGGTCGCTCGGCTGGGCCGTGCCCGAGGGCCGCAGCGCCATGGTGGGCTTCGGTTGTTACGCCGACACGATGAACGCGCTGGAGCTCGGGCTGTCGAAGGGGCCGTATGTGTGCGGTGAACAGTTCACCGCGGCCGATGTTTACGTCGGGTCGAGCGTGGTCTGGGGCCTGATGTTCGGCACCATCGAGAAGCGGCCGGTGTTCGAGGCCTACGCCGCGCGCGTGCAGGCGCGGCCGGCTTCGTTGCGCGCGTCACAGCTCAACGAGGCGCGCCTGAAAGCCGCTTGATACCGCGCCGGTTCAGGTCAGCCGGTCGAGTGCGCGCGTCGCCCACAGCAGGGCGATCAGCAGCAGCACCACCATCGGCATCACCGCGCCGAGCCCGACCCAGGTGGCCAGCAGGCCAAATCCGGCCGGGATGACCGAGCCGCCCGCGTAGGCGGCCATCATCTGCCGGCCGATCACGGTGCGCGCCACCTCCGCCGGGAAGCGCCGCGCTGCTTCGTGCATCAGCGAAGGAAACAGGGGTGCGCAGCCCAGACCCATCAGCACCAGACCGGCCAGCGACATCAGCGCCGGCAGGCCGGGCAGAGCGAACAAGGCAGCGCCCGCCAATGCCAGCGTGACCCCCAGGCGCACCAGCCGCCGGTTGCCCAGGCGGTCCGAGACCAGGCCCACGCCGAAACGCCCGAGGGTGATCGACCCGAAATACACCGACACCCAGAA
>JAHIQV010000424.1 GCA_018903185.1 Gammaproteobacteria bacterium
GCACCGCACCCTCGCGCACCTTCACGTGGATGCAGTCCAGGTAGACGATGGGGTAGATGGCGTCCAGCGGGCTGGCCTGCCAGACCTTGACCTCTTCGCTGACGGCGTCCGTCACAATGAAATCAGGCTTGGCGAGACCTCGGCGCCGTACATCTCCTGCGGGTAGCTCTGAATCTCACGCACCGTCATGCCGCGGGCGTACAGGGAGATGATTTTGTCGTCGAAGCCGTTCCAGCGGGTCTGGTGCTTGGGGATGAGCTGGGGCTCGAAGCTGCCATGGCGGTCGCGGGGTACTTCGATGAGCAGTTCGCCGAACTCGCCCTTGAGGGTCATCTTGCTCTTGCCGTTGCGGGTGTTGCCGCTGGCGTTGGCCACGGCTTCATGGCGTTCGTGGCCCAGGTGCTCGGTCAGCTCGGCGTCCAGGGCTTTCCCCACCAGCAGCTTGGTCAGCTGCTTGAACAGGCCGTTCTCGCCAATCAGGTCTTCAGGCCTCTTGTGGTCGACCAGCAGGCTGGCCAGCAGTTCTGCACACCCTCGGGAGAGACGACGACCTAGAGACCGTTGCCTCCGCCGCTGACCTTGTAGGCCCGCTCGCCAGGCTGTAGTTCTCGCAGTTTGGCTTTCGTCAATCCGTGGCGCGCCCTCGCGCTCGCCATCCCAATCCGCGCCCGTTCCGTCGAGGTGTCCATGAGATCTCCGATCCGTTCCTTGTCGCAGGACCGAGATACCGTCATGGGGTCTGACGGTATCACTGCAGGCCTGCCAGCTAAGGAGCCCGGTTACCGTCAAGTCAACCGTCAGAACGCCTGGGACGCCCTGGGATTCGATGGGACGCCGTTGGACGCTAAGTCCTTGTCCCCACAGCAAAATCGGGTTGTCTTGGGATGCTCGGAAACACCTTGGGACGATAATTGGGTCATTCCCACTCGATCGTCGCTGGCGGCTTGCTGCTCACGTCGTAGGTCACACGGTTGATACCGCGCACCTCGTTGATGATGCGACTGGATACCTTCTTGAGCAGCGCATACGGCAGCTCGGCCCAGTCGGCGGTCATGAAGTCGCTGGTCTGCACGGCGCGCAGCGCCACCACGTAGTCGTAGGTGCGGCCGTCGCCCATCACACCCACGCTCTTGACCGGCAGGAACACGGTGAAGGCCTGACTCGTGAGGTCGTACCAGCTCTTGCCGCTGGGGTGGTCGATGGTGGAGCGCAGCTCTTCGATGAAGATGGCGTCGGCCCGGCGCAGCAGGTCGGCGTACTCCTTCTTCACCTCACCCAGGATGCGCACGCCCAGGCCCGGCCCCGGGAAGGGGTGGCGGTAGACCATGTCATGCGGCAGGCCGAGCGCCACGCCGAGTTCGCGCACCTCGTCCTTGAACAGATCACGCAGCGGTTCCAGCAACTTCAGGCCCAGCTGCTCGGGCAGGCCACCCACGTTGTGGTGGCTCTTGATGGTCACGGCCTTCTTGCTCTTGGCTCCACCGGATTCGATCACGTCCGGGTAAATAGTGCCTTGTGCCAACCACTTGGCGCCTTTTGTTGATGCACCACTTGAAATGAGTTTGGCGGCTTCGGCCTTGAATACCTCGACGAATTCGCGGCCGATGATCTTGCGTTTGGCTTCCGGATCGCTCACGCCGGCGAGGTGGCCGAGGAACTGGTCGGCCGCATCGACACGGATGACCTTGGCGTGCAGCTTGCCGACAAACATGTCCATCACCATGTCGCCCTCGTTCAGGCGCAACAGGCCGTGATCGACGAACACGCAGGTGAGTTGGTCGCCGATGGCACGGTGGATCAGGGCCGCGGCCACCGAAGAATCCACGCCGCCGGAAAGGCCCAGGATGACTTCCTCGTCGCCCACCTGGTCGCGGATCTTCTGCACCGCTTCTTCGATGTGGTCGCGCATCACCCAGTCGGCCCGCGTGGCGCAGATGTCGAGCACGAAACGCTCCAGCAGCGCCCTGCCCTGCACCGTGTGCGTCACTTCGGGGTGGAACTGCACGGCGTAGTAGCCGCGATCCACATCGGCCATGCCGGCGATGGGGCAGCTGTCGGTGCTGGCCATGAGCTTGAATCCCGCAGGCATCTCGGTGACCTTGTCGCCGTGGCTCATCCACACCTTGAGCATGCCGTGGCCTTCCGGGGTGTGGAAGTCGGCGATGTCTTTCAGCAACGGTGTGTGGCCACGCGCGCGTACTTCGGCGTAGCCAAACTCGCGCGTGGTGCCCGCCTCGACCTTGCCGCCCAGTTGCTGCGCCATGGTCTGCATGCCGTAGCAAATGCCCAGCACCGGCACGCCCAGTTCAAACACCGCATCGGGCGCCTTGTCGTCCACCTCGTAGACGCTGGCGTGGCTGCCCGAGAGGATCACGCCCTTGAGCTGGCCGTCGGCGGCGAACTCGCGCACCCATTCGCTGCTCACGTCGCAAGGATGCACCTCGCAGTACACATGCGCCTCGCGCACGCGGCGGGCGATGAGCTGGGTGACCTGGGAACCAAAATCAAGAATGAGGATTTTCTGGTGTTGCATGGCGGACGGTGGACTTCAGAAAAACAAAGGTCGCCCTGAAGACGACCCGTGGTGGCGAGAGGCTGCTCCAACCCAGGGCAGCGCGGAACCGGCTTCGCCGGGCCGCCAGTACCGCCCCTGGGGGTGACGCCGCAGGTGGCGCGGGGGGTCATTCAGCTCTGTAGTTCGGGGCTTCCTTGGTGATCTGCACGTCGTGCACATGGCTCTCGCGGATGCCGGCCGAGGTGATCTCGACGAACTCTGCCTTGTGCCGCATGTGCTCGATGGTCGGGCAACCGCAGTAGCCCATGGAAGCGCGCAGGCCGCCAGACATCTGATAAATGATGGACACGACCGAGCCCTTGTAGGGCACGCGGCCTTCGATGCCTTCCGGCACCAGCTTGTCGGCATTGGGGTTGCCGGTGCTGCTCTCCTGGAAATAGCGGTCGGCGCTGCCCTGCTGCATGGCACCGATGGACCCCATGCCGCGGTAGCTCTTGTAGCTGCGGCCCTGGAACAACACGATCTCGCCCGGGGCTTCTTCGGTGCCGGCGAACATGCCACCCATCATCACGGTGTTGGCGCCGGCCGCGATCGCCTTGGCGATGTCACCGCTGTAGCGGATACCGCCGTCGGCGATCATGGGCACGCCGGTGCCCTGCAGGGCGGTGGCCACATTGTCGATGGCCATGATCTGGGGCACGCCCACGCCGGCCACGATGCGGGTGGTGCAGATCGAGCCCGGGCCGATGCCCACCTTGACGCCGTCCGCGCCGGCTTCCACCAGCGCCATGGCGGCACCGCCGGTGGCGATGTTGCCGCCGATCACGTCCACCTGCGGGTAGTTCTGCTTGACCCAGCGCACGCGGTCGATCACACCCTTGCTGTGGCCGTGTGCCGTGTCCACCACGATCGCGTCCACGCCCGCCTTGACCAGCGCTTCCACGCGTTCTTCGGTACCCTCGCCCACACCCACCGCGGCGCCCACGCGCAGACGGCCCGCAGCATCGCGCGCGGCGCTGGGGAAGTTGAGCTGCTTGGTGATGTCCTTCACCGTGATCAGGCCCTTGAGCTCAAAGTTGTCGTTCACGAGCAGCAGGCGTTCCAGCTTGTGCTTGTTGAGCAGGGTCTTGGCCTCGGCCGGTGTGGTGCCGTCGGGCATGGTGATCAGGCGCTCGCGCGGCGTCATGATCTCGCTGACCGGCAGGTCGTAGCGGGTTTCAAAGCGCAGGTCGCGGCCGGTAACGATGCCGACCACGCGGCCTGCCTCCAGCACCGGGAAGCCCGAAATGCCCAGGTCGTCGGACAGCTTCATGACCTCACGGATCGTGGTCTGCGGCGTGATGACCACCGGATCGCGCAGAACGCCCGACTCGTAACGTTTGACCTTGGCCACATGGGCGGCCTGCTCGGCTGGGGTGAGGTTTTTGTGGATGATGCCGATGCCGCCTTCCTGGGCAATGGCAATCGCCAGCCGGGCCTCGGTCACGGTGTCCATCGCAGCCGAGACCAAGGGCAGGTTCAGCTTGATGTTGCGGGAGAACTGGGTGGCGAGGGAGGTGTCCTTGGGAAGGACCTGGGAGTACGCTGGCACCAACAAGACATCGTCGAAGGTGAGCGCTTTGCCGAGTAGGCGCATGGGGTAAAGCTCCAAAAGCACTATTGTATCCGGGCGCCCAGTGCCGTTGCGGAGTGCCCATGCCTTCCCGTGCAGCGTATGAGCGAAGCAAAAATGCCTCTGCGAATCAACTCTGGCACCGGCGCGGCAGGCCAGACGCCCTAGGCGCCGGATGGAAACGTTAAACTGGATGGATGGAACTCTCAACCTTTTCCCTGGCCGGTTACCTCAAGTTCGCGCTCGGCGCGTTGACTGTTTTGGCCTGCAGCAGCGCCCCCGCCCAATGGCTGTGGATTGATTCTGCCGGCAACAAGGTGTTCAGCGACACCGCCCCGGCGCCCGGGGTGCCTGACAAGAACATTCTGAAGCGGCCCGGCTTGCGCAGCGCCCCCGCAACGGTGGAAACTGAAACGCCGGTTGGGGCACCCCAGGCGGCCGCGCCCTTGAGCCCACCCAAACCCAGTGGGCGCGACGCGGCGCTGGAAGCGAAGAAAAAGCAGGCCGAAGAAGCCGAACTGGCGAAACAGAAAGCAGAGGCCGAAAAAATGGCCAAGGCACGGGCAGAAAACTGCGATCGAGCACGGCGTGCCAAAGCGACACTGGATTCGGGCGTTCGTGTGGCGACCACCAACGCCAAGGGTGAACGCGAGATCATGGACGACCAGGCTCGGGCGGCCGAAACCCAAAGGCTCAGCGAGATCATCCGCACCGATTGTGGCCCGGCTCCCCAGGCCCAAACCCAAGCCCAGTAAGACCACTGTCCGAGGGATGGATTCATCCCTCCAAGGACGATCAGTAGCCCGCTTTGGAGCCCGGCCGGCGCCGGGCAAACAAGCCTGCCCCGCGGGCACCCTGCCCCACAAAACGCTCCCTGCGTGCCACCTTCGGGTCCACCCGGAGAGCGCGGTACACCTCCACCCGATCACCCTCCCGCAGCACCGTGGACGGCGTGGCTTTGTGCCCCCAGATACCCAGAGCCAGCGGCTCATTCCGTATTTCCGGAAAAAGACTCAGCCAGCCGCTTTCCGTCAGCGCCTGGGCGACGCTGCAGCCTTCGGCAACCTGCAACACCCGTTCATGCACCGTGCGCGGCGCACTGGCGTAGACCAGCGTGACGTTCATGCGCCGTACACCGCGTCGGCGCGCTTCACGAAGGCATCCACCAGATTGCCCGCGATCTTGTCAAACACGGGCCCCACCAGCTTGGCCAGTGTGTTGCTGGAGAACCCGTAGGTCAGACGGAACTCCACCTTGCAGGCCCGCTCCGTACCGTCACCCAGGGGCGTGAAATCCCAGCAGCCTTCCAGATGCGAAAACGGTCCATCCACCAGCTCCATCAGCACCTGGCGGTCGTCCACGTGGGTGTTGCGGGTCGTGAAACTGTGGCGCAGGCCGCTGATGGACATGCCCACCTTGGCCACCATGCCCTCTTCGCCGCGTTCAACCACTTCGCCGTGGTCGCACCAGGGCAAAAACTGCGGATAGTGGTGCACATCGGTCACCAGCGCAAACATTTCGTGTGCGCTGTGCCAGAGCAAGACAGACTTTTGAATCGTTTTCATACAATCAGGCGGTCATTTCAGGCAACCCGCCAACAATGACATGCCGCCCGGCAGCTTCTTCGCTGCCATTGTATTGGCCAGAAACGGCCGCAACTGACACTCCATGGCCACCAAACCCAGTAAAAGCGCGCCCACCAAGGGCGTCGACAGCCGCATTGCCGACAACAAGAAGGCGCTGTTCAACTACGCGATCGAGGAGCGTTTCGAGGCCGGCATGGTGCTCGAAGGCTGGGAGGTCAAAGCGCTGCGCGAAGGCAAGGTGCAGCTGACCGATGGCTATGTCGTCATCCGCGAAGGCGAGCTGTTCCTGATCGGGTGCCAGATCAATCCGCTCAACACCGCCTCGACCCACGTCAGCCCGGACTCGGTGCGCACCAAAAAACTGCTGCTGCACCGCGACCAGATCAGCCGCCTCATCGGCAAGATCGAACAGAAGGGCTACACCCTGGTGCCGCTCAACCTGCACTGGAAAAATGGCAAGGTGAAGTGTGAAATGGCCCTGGCCAAGGGCAAGGCCGAACACGACAAGCGCGACACCATCAAGGAGCGTGAAGGCAAGCGCGAGGTCGAACGGGCGATGAAGAGCCACAGCCGCTGAGACCGGGCGGTCGATCAATGGCCTATGCCGATGAACTCAGGAGGAAGGCGCCTTTGAAATACCTGTTCATCCACCAGAACTTTCCTGGCCAGTTCCGTCACCTGGCGCCTGCGCTGGCCGCGCAACGAGGCAACCAGGTCGTGGCGCTGATGGTGCAACCCAAGGGCGCGCCGCAGACCTGGCGCGGGGTGCGGGTGCTGCCCTACCCGCTTCAGGGTGCCAACACGCCGGGGCTGCACCCCTGGCTGGTGGACATCGAAACCAAGACCCTGCGGGCGACCGCGTGCTGGCAAGCGGCGCGCTCGTTGCGGGATCAGGGCTTTGTGCCCGACGTGATCGTCGGACACCCGGGCTGGGGTGAGCCACTGTTTGTCAAACAGGTCTGGCCCAAGGCCCGCCTCGGCATGTACGCGGAGTTCTTCTACCAGATCCAGGGCGCCGACGTGGGCTTTGACCCCGAGTTCGCGCCGCCGGATCCGGAGGCCGATGCCTGCCGCCTGCAGATGAAGAACCTCAACCACCTGGCCCACCTGGACCAGGCGGATGGCGTTTTGAGTCCGACCCACTGGCAGGCCAGCACTTTCCCCCCCGCTTGGCGCGACCGCATCTGTGTGGCGCACGACGGCATTGACACCGACGCGCTGTGCCCCGTCCCCGATGGGCGTTTTCCGCTGCCGGGCGGTTCGGGCGAGCTGACCCGGGACGACGAGGTGATCACCTATGTGGCCCGGAACCTGGAGCCCTACCGCGGCTTTCATGTGTTCATGCGGGCCTTGCCTGACTTGTTGCGTGAGCGGCCGAAGGCACAGTTGCTGCTGGTGGGCGGCGAAGAAACGGGCTATGGGGCCGCTGCGCCTGCCGGGCGCACCTGGCGTGAGGTGTTCTGCAGCGAGGTGCAAGATCAGATCAGCGAAGCCGACTGGGCCCGGGTTCACTTCCTGGGACGTCTGGAGCGCGAGGCGTTCACCCGACTGTTGCAGGTGTCGCGGGTGCATGTGTACCTGAGCTACCCTTTTGTGCTGAGCTGGAGCCTGCTGGAAGCCATGAGCGTGGGTGCCGCGATCGTGGCCAGCGACACCGCGCCGGTGCACGAGGTGATCGCGCCAGGTGAAACCGGGCAACTGGTTGATTTTTTCGATGGAACGGGGCTGGTTCGATCCATTGGCTCGCTGCTGGACGATGCCGCCGAACGCCTGCGGCTGGGAACCGCCGCGCGCGCCTTCGCGCGATCCCACTACGATCTCAGCCGCGTGTGCCTGCCACAACAGCTGGCCTGGGTGCACAGCCTGTCCGCCGGGCTCTGACGATTCGACCGGGCGGCCGGCCGCGTCCGAGTCATGCCTCCGATCAGCTCAGTGACCGCAGCGGATGTGCGTGCACAGGCCAGGGACTGACGAAGAACGGCGC
>JAHIQV010000425.1 GCA_018903185.1 Gammaproteobacteria bacterium
ACCAGCCCACCGGCCTGTATGCGCCCACCGCGCGCCACGGTTCGCCCGAGGCGTTCCGCCGCTTTGTTGACACCGCACACGCCGCCGGCCTGAAGGTCATCCTGGACTGGGTGCCGGCCCACTTCCCCGCCGACGAACACGCGCTGGCGCGCTTCGACGGTACCGCGCTCTACGAACACGCCGACCCGAAGGAAGGTTTCCACCGCGACTGGAACACCCTCATCTACAACTTCGGCCGCCACGAGGTGCGCAACTTCCTGGTCGGCAACGCGCTGTTCTGGGTCGAGCAGTACGGCATCGACGGCCTGCGCGTGGACGCGGTCGCGTCCATGCTCTACCGCGACTACAGCCGCCCGGCCGGCGAGTGGGTGCCCAACCGCGACGGCGGACGCGAGAACTACGAGGCCATCGCCTTCCTGCGCGAGGTGCACGAGGTGCTGCAGCGCGAAGCGCCGCAGGCCACCACCATCGCCGAAGAATCCACCGCCTTCCCGCGCGTGACCGGCGCCGTGGCCGAAGGCGGCCTGGGCTTCGACCACAAATGGAACATGGGCTGGATGCACGACACCCTGGCCTATTTTTCGATGGACCCGGTGCACCGCCGCTGGCACCACAACAAGCTCACCTTCGCGATGATGTACGCGCACAGCGAAGACTATTGCCTGCCGCTCTCGCACGACGAGGTGGTGCACGGCAAGGGTTCGCTGCTGGGCAAGATGGCCGGCGACCGCTGGCAGCAGCTCGCCAACCTGCGCGCGCTCTACGCCTGGATGTACGCGCACCCCGGCAAGAAGCTGCTCTTCATGGGCGCCGAACTGGCCCAGCCCACCGAGTGGGACCACGACAGCGAACTGCCCTGGCACCTGCTGGGCGACCCGGCGCACGCCGGCGTGCAGCGTCTGGTGGGCGACCTGAACCAGGCTTACCGCGCGCAGCCGGCGCTGCACGCGCGCGACACCGACCCGCACAGCTTCCAGTGGCTGGTGGTGGACGACGCCGACCACTCCGTGCTGGCCTTCGCGCGCTACGGCCACCGGCTCGAAGACACGGTGGTGCTGGTCGCCAACCTCACGCCGATGGTGCGCCACGGCTACCGCGTCGGCTTGCCACACGCCGGCCACTGGCACGAGACCCTGAACACCGACTCGGCCCACTACGGCGGCAGCAACGTCGGCAACCACGGCCGCGTGCAGACCGACGAGGTGCCGATGCACGGCCAGCGCTGGTCGGCGGCGCTCACGTTGCCGCCACTGGCGGTGTTGTGGCTGAAGCCAGAACCCGCAAGCGCATGAACCCGGCGCACGTCACCCCGGCATTGGGTGCCCACCTGCACGAACTGAAAGGGCAATCCGGCGTGCAGTTTGCCGTCTGGGCACCGCAGGCTGAAGGCCTGGAGGTGTGCCTGTTTGACACCGCCACCGGCCCGGAAACCCGCCGCATCGCACTGGCCCCCGAGGGCAACGGCGTCTGGCAGGCCTTCGTGCCAGGCCTGACCGCCGGCCAGCTCTACGGCCTGCGCGCCAGCGGCCCCTGGGTGCCGGTAGCGGGCCAGCGCTTCAACCCCGCCCGGTTGCTGCTCGACCCCTGGGCCCTGGCCCTGGTGGGCAGCACCGGGCAGCTCGCGCTGCAGGCCGGCCATGCCGTGGCCGACCCGCTGCACCCCTCCCAGCCCTGGGCACAGCATCAGCCCAACCCGCTGGACAACGCCGCGGCCATGCCGAAATGCGTGGTGGTGGATACCCAGGCCGAACTCGACGCCGGCCACGCCATCGCGCCGCGCCCGGTGATCGCTGGTGAGCGTGTGTTCATCTACGAAGCCCACGTGAAGGCACTCACGCGCCTGCATCCCGAGGTACCGGACGCGCAGCGCGGCAGCTACGCCGCGCTCGCCCACCCGGCCGTGCTCGCCCACCTGCAACGCCTGGGCGTCACCACCGTCTGCCTGCTGCCGGTGCACCAGCACATCAGCGAGCGCCACCTGCTCGCGCGCGGCCTGGTCAACCACTGGGGCTACAACACCCTCAACGCGTTCGCGCCCGAACCCGCCTACGCGGCCGTCACCGGCGGACACGATCCGTCGAACGCCGCCGAAGCCGCCGCCGTGCGCGCCGAGTTCCGCCAGATGGTGGATGCGTTGCACCGCGCCGGCATCGAGGTCGTGCTCGACGTGGTGTTCAACCACACGGCCGAGAGCGACCTCGACGGCCCCACGCTCTGCTGGCGCGGCCTGGGCCAGAACGCCTGGTACGCCATGGGCGAACACGGCGTGCCGAACAACTTCAGCGGCTGCGGCAACAGTCTCAACGTGAGCGAGCCGCGCGTGGTGCAGTGGGTGATGGACAGCCTGCGCTGGTGGGTGATGGCCTACGGCGTGGACGGTTTCCGCTTCGATCTGGCGGTCTCGCTCGGCCGCGTCGCCGCGCTCGGTCATGCCTTCCACCCGCACGCGCCGCTGCTCGCCGCCATGGCGCAAGACCCGGTGCTGCGCGGTGTGCGCCTGATCGCCGAACCCTGGGACATCGGCCCCAACGGCTACCACAGCGGTGGTTTTGCCCCCGGCTGGCTGGAATGGAACGACCGCTTCCGCGATGGCGTGCGTGCCTTCTGGCTCGGGCACCACGCCTCGCTCGGCGAACTCGCCAGCCGCGTGAGTGCCAGCAGCGACCTGTTTCACCACCAAGGCCGGCTGCCCGCGGCCAGCGTCAACCTGCTCACCTCGCACGACGGCTTCACCCTGGCCGACCTCACGGCCTACAGCCAGAAGCACAACGCCGCCAATGGCGAGGACAACCGCGACGGCCACGGCCACAACCTGAGCGCCAACGCTGGCGCCGAAGGCCCCAGCGACGATCCGCTGGTGCAACACCGGCGCGGCCTGTGGCGCCGCGCCCTGCTCGCCACGCTGTTCTGCGCCCAGGGCACACCGCAGCTGCTGGCCGGTGACGAGATCGGCCACAGCCAGCAAGGCAACAACAACGGTTACTGCCAGGACAACGCCCTCACCTGGCTGGCCTGGCCGCAGGCCGACGGGGAGATGACCGACTTCGTGGCCGGTCTCGCCGCGCTGCGCCGCCAGCACCCCGGCCTGCGCCACGCGCGCTGGTTCAGCGGCCAGTCGCTGGCGCCGGGCGGGCCCGTCGACATCGCCTGGCTGCACGGCGATGGCGCGGCGATGCACAACGCGTCCTGGAACAACAGCCGACACTGCACCCTGGGCGCGGTGATCACCGTGGGTGAAGAGGGCCAACCACCCGCCGAACGCCTGCTGCTGGTCTGGCACGCCGGTCGCGGCCACACCACCATGGCCCTGCCGCCGGGACCTTGGTCGCGGCGGCTGGACAGTGCCCGCGGCTTTGTGGCCCTGAACGAAGCGGCGGGTGAACCCGTGAGCAGCCAGCTGCACCTCGCCGAGACCCGGATGTGTGTGCTGGTCCAGAGTTTGCAGGGCGGATGACCCCTCCTCCGCCTCACACCATGAACCACCAACCCAGCGACCTGCTCTCGCGCCGCACCTGCGGCGTGCTGCTGCACATCACCAGCCTGCCCGGCCCGCACGGCTCGGGCGACCTCGGACCCGCCGCCCGCCACTTCGTGGACTGGCT
>JAHIQV010000426.1 GCA_018903185.1 Gammaproteobacteria bacterium
ACACCGCACACGCACCATGAAAAGAACCGCACATGCCCGGCTACGAGGTCCGTCAACAGACCGTCAACATCGGTGGACTGGACTACGACGTCCGCTCCCTGCTCGACAACCAGCAGTACGCTGACCCGTTAGGCAGCGCCGAAGACGCGGGCATGGACGCCTCGGGCTGGCCGCTGTTTGGCCAGGTCTGGCCCTCGGCGCGCGTGCTCGCGCTGGCCATGCACAGCCACCCCATCGAAGGCAAACGCATCCTGGAAATCGGCGCCGGCCTGGCGCTGGCCAGCCTAGTGATCCACCGCCGGGCCGGCAATGTGACCGTGACCGACTGGCATCCGCTGACCGAGGCCTTCCTGCGGGAAAACCTGCTCGCCAACGGTCTGGGCCCACTGCCCTGCAAGCCCGGCAACTGGGCGCTGGACGACGCCAGCGGCGCCAGCGGCCTGGGCCGCTTCGACCTCATCATCGGCAGCGACTTGCTCTACGAACGCCAGCAGCCCGCCCAGCTCGCGCGCTTCATCGACCAGCACGCGACGCTGCACGCCGAGATCATCATCGTGGACCCGGACCGCAGCAACCGCAGCGCCTTCTGCCGCGAGATGGCGGCGCTGGGCTACCGCCTGACCATGCGCACGGCCGACAAGACACTGGAAGGCGGCGAGGCCTACAAGGGCCGCTTCCTCACGTTCGCGCGCTGAAGCGGCGCACCCACAAAAAAAGGTCCGCAACGGACCTTTTTCAGGCGCCGGCCCGAAGGCCGGCAGGACAGGCGATCAGCCGCCCTTGCCGGAGCGCTTGCCCGGGTTCTTCTTCGAGCGGGTGGCCACGCCACGCTCCAGGCTCACGCGCTGCCCACGGCCCGGGCTGACCAGCGTCATGCCGGGGACGGGAGTGGGGCGGGGGGTGGCTTTGCGGTCGGCTTCGGTGACGATTTTGTTGCCCATGTCGGTTCCAGAGAGAGAAGTTGAAAACCCCTTATTAGGCCACAGGCGCGGCCCGGGCCTGGCGCCGGCGGACGGGCGGATCGGCTTAGCCGGCCCGCCAGCCCCCGGGAACGGTCAGAAGCCGGTGTGCCAGCCGCTGTCGGTGGACAGCGCCTCGGTGCGGTGCACCGGCATCTGCCAGCCGTTCTGCGGGTTCACCTGGGCCGAAATGTCGATGACCGGCGCCTGCGCCTGCACGCCGCCAAAGATGGTGGCGAACGAGGCATCGGCGGCATCGCGGCCGGTGCCGATGCGCACGAAGCCCATGGGAATGGCGGTGCCGGACGGATCGAACAGGTACCAGCGGTGGCCCAGGTAGACCTCGACGTAGGCGTGGAAGTCGGTTGGCCCCAGGGCCGGGTCGGCGCCGAAGTCGATCGCGGTGGTGAAACGCGCCGGGATGTTGAGCGCGCGGCACATCGTGATCATGAGGTGGGCGAAATCGCGGCAGACGCCCTTGTGGTCGTTCAGGGTGTCCAGCGCCGAGGTCATGGAGTTGCTGGTGTTGGACTGGAACGTGACCTGGCTCTGCACCCACTCCTGGATCGCCTTCACGCGGCCATAACCGTGCGGCATCTGCCCGAACAGCGAGTTGGCGAGCGCGGTCACGCAGTCCGACTGGCAGTAGCGGCTGGGGTAGATGTAGAGCAGCGCGTCGGTGGGCAACTGGGCCACCGGGGTTTCGAACACGGTTTCGGGCGCCGCTTCGTGGTGCCGGATGTCCAGCGTGGCGCGGTAGCGCACCCGCAGCGGGCCCACGCCGGCGGTCAGGCGCAGGGTGCGGTTGCGTGTGGCGGCGTCGGTGTGCATGACCAGCGGCACCGGCTGGCTGACCTGCAGCTCTTCCCAGACCACGATCTGCTGCGGCGAGAGCGCCGCCTGGATATTGAAAATGAAGTCCGCCGAGGGCGGGTTGACCGTGTAGTTGAGGTCGATGGCGAGGTGGATGCGAACCATGGGGGTCACCGTAAAAAAGGGTTGAGCTGCTGGTGCAGCACGGGCAGCGCCGCTGTGCGCTGGCTGAACGGTGAACTCTCCTGTTGACAGGGAAAAGAATCTTACGCGCACGGCGCGCAGGCTTCGGTGCGTTGGCGCACCTTGGCAGTCTGCGCTTGCCCCTGCGGGTCTGCCCGTCGCACGGATGGGCTTAAGCTCAAACCATGCGTGCGCTGCTGACCACTTTTTCGTTGCAAGAACTGCGCCACCATCCGTGGCGCACCGCCTCGGCCGTGGTGGCGGTGATGCTGGGTGTGGCGCTGGCGTTTGCGGTGCAGCTGATCAACGCCTCGGCGCTGGCCGAGTTCTCCAGCGCGGTGAGCGCCGTCAATGGCCAGCCCGACCTGGAGCTGCGTGCGCGCCAGGGCGCGCTGGACGACGCGCTGCTGGAGCGGGTGGCGGCGCACCCCGATGTGGCGCTGGCCAGCCCGGTGCTGGAGTGGCCCACCGCCGTGCTGCTGCCCGGCGACCGCAAGCTGCCGGTGAAGATCGTCGGTGTGGACGCCTTGGTGGTGGCCCGGATTTCGCCCGCGCTCATGCCGGTGCTGGCGCGCCAGGACGACGGCGGTGCGGCCCGGCGGCTGGACATCTTTGCTCCCGACGCGGTGTTCCTCAACCCCGCCGCCCGCGAAGCGCTGGCCCGTGATGGCGCGGCCCTCGACCGGCTGCAGGTACAGACCGGCCTGCGCCTGCAGAGCGTGCGCGTGGCCGGCACCGTGAACGCCCCGGGTGCGGCGCTGCTGGTGATGGACGTCGCCGCCGCGCAGGCGCTGACGGACCGCGTGGGCACGCTCAGCCGCATCGACCTGCGCCTGGCCCCGGGCGCCCGGCCCGACGCCGTGCTCGCCGCGCTGGACCTGCCGCCCAGCGTGGTCGCGCAGCGCCCCGAGCAGGCGGGTGAACGCGCCAGCAACCTGTCGCGCGCCTACCGCGTCAACCTCACCGTGCTGGCGCTGGTGGCGCTG
>JAHIQV010000427.1 GCA_018903185.1 Gammaproteobacteria bacterium
GGCGCGCGTTGGCGCTGCCTTACGAAGAGTCGATGCACCAGCTCGACGGCGACCTCTATGTGGTCAAGGCCACGGTGGAGTTCCACGCCTCGGCGCGGGTGGACGACCAGATCGAGGTGGCGATGAAATGCAGCCGCATCGGCACTTCTTCCATGGTATTCACCGGCGCCATCTTCCGCGGCGGCGAACACCTGATCTCGTGCGAACTCGTCTACGTATTCGCCGACCCGGCCACGCAGACCTCGCGCCCGGTGCCGCCCGCGTTGCGCGACATCGTGCTCGGCTACGAGGCGGGTGAGGCCATGGTGACGATCAAGGTCGGGCGCTGGAGCGAGCTCGGCGACGATGCACGGCGCATCCGCACCGCGGTGTTTGTGGAGGAGCAGCGCATTCCCAAAGACCTGGAAAGCGACGCGGCCGACCTGACGGCGGTGCACGCCGTGGCCTACAACCGCCTGGGCCGGCCGGTGGCGACCGGGCGCTTCGTGCCACACGAGCCCGGCGTGGTGAAGGTCGGACGCCTGGCGGTGCACCGCGTGCTGCGCGGCGGCCAGCTGGGGCGCCAGGTGTTGCAGGCGCTGATGGACGCAGCCCGCGACGGCGGACAAGCCGAGGTGATGCTGCATGCCCAGCGCAGCGCCGTGGGCTTTTACGAGCGTCTGGGCTACCAGGCCCGGGGAGCGGTGTTCGAGGAGGCGGGCATCGAGCACCAGGAGATGTTCAAGTCGCTCGTCTGAATCACCAGAACAGGGTCTCGCTGCGCCGGTGGTGAGGGTTCCAGCGGTGTTCGCCGCCGGGTGCGGGCACGTGGTTCCATTCGTCCACCGCCACCCGCCAGGCCGCTGGCACCGCGCTGGTTTCGAACCTCTGCACGCTCAGGACCAGGCTGCTGCGGGTGCCATAGCCGCGCTCGGGCATGCTCACAAAGGGGCTGGACAGGCCGTGCTCCATCTCAAGCGGTACACCGGTCTGCGGCAGCTCGTGTGAGGGCATGCGCCGGGCATCGGCCAGCGCCGCGGTGAGGCTGGCGATCGGCAAGGGTGAAGAAGCGGGCTGCGCCAGACAATCACCGAGTGCCTGTTTCAGCCGTTCGCTCTTGGGCCAGGGGGTATCGAGCGCTGCATTGGACAGGCCGTAGACACCCGCCTCCAGGCGGCGGCTGTGCAGGCCGGTGGGGTGTTCGTCGTGCGGACGCTCTGGGTCGCGGTTGCCGGCCCAGGCCCAGAATTTGTTGTGGAAATCACCGACCACCAGATTGAAGCCACCGTACGCGGCCGGATCGAGGTCGTCCAGCAACGCTTGCCAGGACAACCCGCCATTCAGCCAGCGTGTGGCCAGTTCGCCCCGGCTGCGCTGGCCCGGCCCAGCGTGGGCGCTGCGCACGTTGGTGATCATGGCCACGCGGCCGGTGTCGCTGACACCGAGCCAGGTGCCGCCGTCCCGCAGGTCGCGCCCGGCCACCACCCCCGTGCCGTCGGGCAGGGTCCAGCGGTGCAGGGCTTCGGTCGGGCGGTCCAGGAATTCGTCGCGGTTGGCCGCGATCAGCAACGGACAGGCCGGGCTGGCATCGATGGCAAAGGCGATCAGGCACATGGGCGTCGACGCCAGATGAGCGCTGGACTGCTCAGACGTCTTCGAGCAGCGGGTAGGGCAGGGGCAGCAACTGCAGCGCGGGGCCGCTGACGCTGCCCGCGTGCAGGCTGCCGCTGGTGGCCGCGCTGGTCTGCATGGACACGGTGGCGCTCCAGCCGCCAGCGGGGTTGGCTGCGGCGGCGGCCACGGTGCCGCAGGGCTGTTCGGCGTCGCTGCTGTGGAACACGTCTTGCCCCACGGTCAAGGGTTCATCGGCCTGCACCAGAAACGCGCGGCGCTTGAGCGTGCCGCGGAACTGGCTGCGCGCCACCACTTCCTGGCCGGGGTAACAACCCTTCTTGAAGTTCACGCCGCCCACCGATTCGTAGTTCAGCATCTGCGGCACAAAGGCTTCCACTATCGGCTGGGTGAGGGTGACCACGCCGGCCATCACATCCAGCCAGGCCCAGTGGGCTTCGGGCAGGGCGTCGCCCGCGGGAGGTGGGTGGCCGGCCGGTGCCACCCACAGCGCGCGGGGCAGACCTTGCGACGGATACAGCGCGATGGTTTGAGCGGTGCCCGGTTCTCCTGACTTGCTCCAGGGTTGGGCGTCTGCGGGCGCGGCGGACCCGCTGAGCCCCCAGACCTGAAATTCCGCGCTCGCGTCACTCAGCCGGGCCTTGGCCCGCAGCACGAACATGGACAGGCGCTTGAGCGTGGCCGGCAGCAGGTCACGGCTGCAGACCAGGAGCAGGTCGTCGTGCGCGAGCTTGAAGCCCACAAAACTCGCCAGCATGCGGCCCTTGGCCGAACAGAACGCCGCCAGCCGCGCTTCGGACAGGCCGAGCAGTGAAAAATCCTGCGTCAGCTGGCCATGCAGGAA
>JAHIQV010000004.1 GCA_018903185.1 Gammaproteobacteria bacterium
CGGCAACAGGTCCTCTTCGCAGTCATTGTCTTCTGCCGCAGCCGTGGTTTCGTCGGCCACAAACCGAAACCAGCGGTCCACCTGGAGCGGGGTTTCCACCGCGCCCAGACAGCGCTGGCAGGTCAAGGGCGCCACCGTTTCCGCCAACAAATGAAGCCACACCGCAGGCTCGCCGCCCTCGGACGCCGCACGCAAAGCGCCATGAGCCTGCCAACGGACACCCGGCAGATCGGCCGCGCCGCACTCGGGGTGCAACTCGTCTTTCAGGCGCCCAAACAGACCCATCGGGTCGTCCGCGTTCACACCGGCGCCGGCCTGGGCAAAAGCTCGCACGTCCAGCCGGGCCGGGTTCCACGCAGTGTTCGGATTCGGTTTCATGGAGGGCAGTGTAAAAGAATGCGGGGACAATACCAGCATGCCCATGCACATGCCCACCCCTGAAAACCTCTCGAAGAAGCGCCTGATTCTGGGCTCCACGTCGCCCTACCGGCGCGAATTGCTGGCGCGACTGGGCATCGCCTTTGATGTCGAACGTCCCGAAGTCGATGAAACCCCGCAACCGGGCGAAAAGCCCGCTGCACTGGCCATGCGTCTGGCGTTGGCCAAGGCGCGCGAGGTGGCCCGGCGCCACCCCGAAGCGGTGGTGATCGGTAGCGACCAGGTTGCCGACCTGGGCGGCGAACCCCTGGGCAAACCCGGCAACCACGAGCGCGCGGTCGAGCAGCTTCGCCGAATGAGCGGCCAGACGGTGGTTTTCCAGACTGCGGTGGCCGTGGTGTGCCTGTCCAGCGGTTTTGAGCAGAGCGATCTGGCCGCCGTCCAGGTGGCATTCCGCCCACTGACCGAGGGGGAAATCGAGCACTACCTGCGGACCGAGCAGCCCTACGACTGCGCGGGCAGCGCCAAGAGTGAAGGTCTGGGCATCGCCTTGCTCGAACGCATTGAAAACGACGATCCGACCGCGCTGGTCGGTCTGCCGCTGATCCGCACCTGCCGCATGATCCGCGCTGCGGGGGTACCCATTCTGTGAAGCCGGCGCAACCCACGCCCGGTACGCTGTATCTGGTGCCCACACCGCTGGACTTTGGCTGCCTGCCGGAAGGTGCGCATCCCGCACCCATTACCGAATGTCTGCCTGCCGAAACCGTGGCGGTCGCGGCGCGGCTGACCCACTGGATCAGCGAAAACGCGAAGAGCACACGCGCCTTTCTCAAGCGTGTGGAGGCGGTGAACGGGCTCGCCGCACCGCTGCAAGCCCAAGCCATCATCGAACTCCCCCGGCAGGCGCACAAAAAAGGCGACCACACCCCGGCCGCAGAGGGCGACAGCCAGGCCAAGGCCCTTCTCGCACCGGCTTTGCTGGGCCACGACATCGGCCTGGTCAGTGAAGCCGGCATGCCTGCCATTGCCGATCCCGGCAGCTCTGTCGTGCGCGCTGCACACGCACTGTGCATGCCGGTGGTGCCCCTCGTCGGCCCGGTGTCGCTGATGCTGGCCCTGGCGGCCAGCGGACTGAATGGACAGGGGTTCGCTTTCGTGGGCTACGTGCCTCAGGAGTCGACCGAGCGCGCCAAACGCCTGCGCGAGCTGGAGGCGCTGGCCCTGAAAACCGGGCAGACGCAGATCCTGATCGAAACGCCCTACCGCAACACTGCCTTGCTGCAGGCCTTGCTGCAGATCCTGCACCCGCACACGCGTCTGGCCGTCAGTTGCGGCCTCATGCTGCCGCAACAGGTCACCCGCAGTGCCCTGGCGAACGAGTGGAAGACCCGATCACTGCAGCAGGGTTTGCCCTTGGACGCACCGGCGGTCTTCCTGATCGGCCGCTGAGAAGCACTCAAGGCGCTCCCCCAGGATCAGCCCAGCACCTTGACCATGTGGGCTCGAACCGCTTCGCGCAGCGACGGATCGGCCAGCGCCAGGTCAATGGTCGCTTCCAGAAAACCTGCCTTGCTGCCGCAGTCGTAGCGCTGACCTTCGTAGCGGTAGGCATACACCTTCTCGGTGCCGATCAGCGCCGCAATGCCATCGGTGAGCTGGATCTCGCCCCCCGCGCCACGGGGTTGCCGGCGGATGCTCTCGAACACCGCAGGTGTGAGGATGTAACGACCGGCCACAGCCAGGGTGGAGGGTGCCACATCGGGCATGGGTTTTTCGACCATGCCGAACACTTCGGCCAACGCCTCGTTGACGCCATGCACGTCCACCATGCCGTAGCGACGGGTGTGCTCGCGTGGCACGTCCTGCACCGCCAGCACGGTCCCGGGATTTTGTTCGTAAGCCGCCACCATCTGCTGCAACACCGAAGGGCCGCCCGCCAGCCCCACCATCAGGTCGTCGGCGAGCAGCACGGCAAACGGGTCATTGCCCACCACGCGCTCAGCGCACAGCACCGCATGACCCAAGCCCAGCGGGCGCGGCTGGCGGATGAACACGCAGTCCATGTCATCGGGCTTGATGTCGTGTACCAGCTTGAGCAGGTCGGCCTTGTTGCCGCGCTCCAGCTCATGTTCCAGCTCGAAAGCCGCATCGTAGTGGTCACCGATGGCCCGTTTGTGGCGTCCGGTGATGAAGATCATTTCGCGGATGCCCGCCGCGTAAGCCTCGTCCACCGCGTACTGGATCAGCGGCTTGTCCACCACCGGCAGCATTTCCTTGGGGATGGCTTTGGTGGCCGGCAGGAATCGGGTGCCAAGGCCACCGACGGGAAAAACAGCTTTCTCAATTTTCATAATCACCCTGTTCACTGATTGGCGTTGAGTCCATAACTTACTTGAATTGCAATCCGCTGGAGCGGGCCGCCAGGTACATGCCCTCGCCGACGCTGGCACCCAACTGCCGGGCCAGGCGCATCCCCAGATTCTCGCGCTGCGTGTAGTCCACCACCTCTTCGGCCTTGACCACCTCGCGTGCCACGTAATCGAGACTGCCCAGCCCATCGACCAGCCCCAGCGCGATCGCCTTCTGGCCGCTCCAGACCAGGCCGCTGAAGGTGTCCGGCGTTTCCTTGAGCCGGTCGCCGCGCCCGGCCCGCACGACGGTGATGAACTGGCTGTGAATCTCGCCGAGCATGGACTGGATGTAGGCGGTCTGTTCCGCGTCCTGCGGACTGAAGGGATCGAGCATGGCCTTGTTGGCGCCCGCCGTCATCAGGCGGCGCTCGACACCCAGCTTGTCCATCAAGCCGGTGAAGCCGAAACCATCCATCAGCACGCCGATGCTGCCCACCAGACTGGCTTTGTCCACGTAGATATTGTCAGCAACCGCAGCGATGTAATACGCGGCCGAGGCGCAGGTTTCTTCCACCACCGCGTAGACCTTCTTGTTGTGCAAGGCCTTGAGTCGGGTGATCTCGTCGTTGATGATGCCGGCCTGCACCGGACTGCCGCCGGGCGAATCGATGAGCAACACGACGGCTTGTGCGCCTGCGTCTTCAAATGCCGCCTTCAGCGAACTGACCACGTTGTCGGCGCTGGCTTCTGCACCAGCCGCAATTTCACCCCGGATTTCGATCAGCGCCGTATGGGGCTTACGTGGGGAAGAAACGCCTCCGCCCGAGAAGAACATCACCCACACCAACGAACCAGCCAGCAGCAGCCACATCAATCGCCAGACGATGGTCCAGCGTCGGGCAGACCGCTGCTCCACCAAGGCAGAAAATGCCAGTTTTTCCAGCGCCGCGCGCTCCCACCCCACATCCGCACGGTGCCCGGTTGTGCCTGGGGACGGTGTTCCCACTGGATCGTCGTTCATGTTTGGCTGCTCTCAGAGTAGGAAAGGTTTCAACGCGTATTGTGACTGCCAGTGCACCACGCCATCGCGCTCGACCAGCCGGATCTTGATCAGGCTGCCGCGGCAGGGGCCGCTGCGGCAGGCGCCTGTGGTGGGGTCATAGATGGCCCCGTGGCTGGCGCAGATCAGCCAGCGGCCACTGTCGTCAAAAAAACGGTCGGGTTGCCAGTCCATCTCCATCGCCACGTGGGCACACCGGTTGAGGTAAGCGTGTGCTTCGCCCTGGTACCGGATGGCAAATGCCCGGCAGGTCTGTCCGGCGTAGACCACATCGAACGACACCGCCAACCCCGAATCCACGAGGTCGCGGCTGTTGCACAACGGATAGAGAGGGTCCTGCTCCGACGATGCCATGTGTGACGCCGGCTTCAGGCGTTGGCCGTGAGCCAGTCCCGCAGATCCTGCACCGAATGCGCCACGTGCAGGGGCGAAAGTTCGGCAAAAGCATCCGGTTCGTGGGCCCCGTAGCTGACGCCCACACTGGCGCAGCCGGCGTTGAGCGCCATCTGGAGGTCGTGCGTGGTGTCGCCAATCATCAGCGTGCGTCCGGGATCGATCCCGAACTCGCGCATCAGTTCGTGCAACATGAGCGGGCTGGGCTTGCCCGCAGTTTCGTCCGCTGTGCGTGAGCCGTCAAAGACACCGTGCAACTCGACCGTTCGCAGGGCGGTGTCCAGCCCCTGTCGGCTCTTGCCCGTGGCAACCGTCAACCAGTGATGCCGTTGCTTGAGCTCGGCCAAAAGCGGCAGGACGCCATCAAAGAGACTGATGTCGTCCTGGTGTTGCTGGTAGTGGTACCGGTAGCGCTCGCCCAGCAGGGGGTACCGTGCGGGCGGCACATCGGGTGCCGCGTGAGCGAGCGCCTGCATCAGGCCCATGCCGATCACATAACTGGCCGCCCGATCGGAAGGAATGCGCCCACCCACGTCGTGCACTGCGGCCTGGATGCACCGCACGATGAGGGCCGTGGAGTCAAAGAGGGTGCCATCCCAGTCGAAGGCAATCAGGTCAAATTGGCGCGGGCGCATGCGGCTGAAAAAGGTTTGAGACAAGTTTCCATTATCGATGCCCGACATGACGGTGCGATGGCGCCGCACCACGGCTGCGCCCGCGCAAAGGCGACACCAAGAACAAAGGGCACCCGAAGGTGCCCCGTCAAAGCCGTATCCTGATGATCAGATGCGGTAGTCTTCGATGCTTTTGCCCGCTGCCAGCACGGCGCGCACCACCTCGGGCTTGTGACCCGGACCACCCGCCCAGAGCTCGCCCTGAGGGCCACGGTATTTTGCCGCGGCGGTGGATTTGGATTTGGCAGGCTTCTTGCCCCCCGATGCGCCACCCAGATCAGCCACCGTGATACCAAACTCTTTCATTTTGGCTTTGATATCGGCGATCGTCGAGGCGAGCTCGCTTTTGCGAGCTTCCTCGGCCTGCGCCATCAAAGCCTGTGCCTGCGCCATGAGTTCAGCGTAATTTGCCATTGATCGTCCTTTTGAGTTTGCGGATTGTCTTGGTTGGATTCTGCATCCGAACGATGCAAATTCCATTCTATAGGGTTATTGGGTCCGATGCGGTGCATCGGGCAACCAGTTTTTCAATTCCAGTGGCAATTCCGAATGCAACTCGACGCTTTCGCCGCTAATCGGGTGGGCCAGCCGCAACCGCCAAGCGTGCAGAAACATGCGCTTGAGGCCCACCCGGCTCAATTGCCGATTGAGTTCGAAGTCACCGTATTTGTCGTCCCCCGCAATCGGATGGCCTGCGTGCGCCAGATGCACGCGAATCTGATGCGTGCGCCCGGTCTTGATGGTCACCTCCAGCAGGCTGAATCCGTCAGGGTATGCGGTCGCCAGGGCCGCGGGCGCAGGCAGGCGCCCGACCACCTTGACCAGCGAGACGGAACGCATACCGTCCGGATCATCGGGGCCCACCACCTTCACACGCCGTTCGCCATCGGGCAACAAATACTTGTGCAGCGGCTGATCCAGCACCTTGAGGCGCGCCGGCCAGCCCCCTTTGACCAGGGCCAGATAGGTTTTCCCGGTTTCCCGCTCGCGGAATTGATCCTGCAAAGCTTTGAGGGCCGATTTCTTCTTGGCAATCAGCAGCAAGCCACTGGTTTCACGATCCAGCCGGTGCACCAATTCGAGAAAACGTGCGGCGGGACGCGCCTGCCGCATTTGTTCGATCACGCCAAAGCTCACCCCGCTGCCACCATGCACCGCCACCCCGGCGGGTTTGTCAATGGCCATGAAAGCATCATCTTCATACACCACGGGAAATTCGCGCGCAGGCGCCGGATGGGCCGCTTTTTCCTCGGCACGCTCAGACAAGCGGATCGGTGGAATGCGCAACACGTCGCCCGCGGCCACCCGGTCGTCCGCCCCCACGCGGCCCTTGTTCCGCCGCACCTCGCCCGAGCGGATGATGCGGTAGATGTGCGTTTTTGGTACGCCCTTGAGCAGGCGAATGAGAAAATTGTCCAGCCGCTGGCCGGCCGATTCTTCGTCAACCGTGAGGAATTGGACCGCCGTTGCGGTCTGGACAGATGGCTTGGCGTTCAAGGAAAACCCGCTGGAAATACCGGCCCCATGGATCGGGGAGCACACTATAATGTGCTGTGCCAGTCGTGTGCTGTAAGTGATTGATTTCCTTGAGTTTAAGGCAGTCACCGCAGACAGGCTCCTCCGACCTTTGATACCGGGGACCCGATTGGCCACTAGTTGCCACCCGTTGCACCCTGTTCCGACGCCTGCTCCCGAAGCCCTCTCCGAAGAGGCTGGAGCCGCACCGGTCAGGTAGAAGCAGCGGGCGAATCCGTGAGTAAAACTGCGAACCCGAATACGGAATACCCCAATCGGCCAGCCGCGTTCCCGAGAAGGCACTCGCTCTCGGTGGACAGGCTGGTTGAGGATGAAGTGAAGCCAGAGACATCACCGGCGAGATCCATGTCACCGACAGCCATCAAGCCTTCTCTGCTCAGCCCAGTCCACGCGCCTACGCCCTGACCCGGCAGTTCAACGCGGCACACACACAGCGTGCCCCGTCCCGAACACTCCCTCGCCCCCTGGCCAACACCGGGTGGGCACCGGGTCGGTGGCTCTCCGGCAATTCCTCCCCCGTTCGCGTTTTTCCACTGGTTCACGGCAGGTCGGCGCCTGGGTTCAACCCGGCGCCATGTCAGTGTCAGACCGAAGGAAACGCATCATGAAACGCATGCTGATCAACGCCACGCAGGCCGAAGAGCGCCGCTTGGCGATCGTGGACGGGCAGAAACTGCTCGACTACGAAATCGAAATCGAAGGGCGCGAACAGCGCAAGGGCAACATCTACAAGGCCGTCGTCACGCGCGTCGAGCCGTCGCTTGAAGCCTGCTTCGTTGACTACGGCGAGGACCGCCACGGTTTCCTGCCGTTCAAGGAAATCTCGCGCCAGTATTTCGCCGCTGGCGTGCCGGTCAACCAGGCCCGCATCAACGACGTGATCAAGGAAGGCCAGGAACTGCTGGTCCAGGTCGAAAAAGAAGAACGCGGCAACAAGGGCGCAGCCCTGACCACCTTCGTGAGCCTGGCTGGCCGCTACGTGGTGCTGATGCCCAACAACCCGCGCGGTGGTGGTGTGAGCCGCCGCATCGAGGGCGAAGACCGCCAGGATCTCAAGGCTGCGCTGGACCAGCTCGAATACCCCAATGGCATGAGCATCATCGCGCGCACTGCCGGCATCGGTCGTGAAGCGCCCGAACTGCAGTGGGACCTGAACTACCTGCTGAAATTGTGGACTGCCATCGACGGCGCAGCCCAGGGCGGCAAAGGCGCCTACCTGATCTACCAGGAATCCAGCCTGGTGATCCGCGCCATCCGCGACTACTTCAACAGCGACATCGGCGAGATCCTGATCGACACCGACGACATCTTTGAGCAGGCCCACCAGTTCATGAGCCACGTGATGCCCGAACACGGGCACCGCGTGAAGCGCTACCGCGACGACGCACCGCTGTTCAGCCGCTTCCAGATCGAGCACCAGATCGAGACCGCCTACAGCCGCACGGTGAACCTGCCTTCGGGTGGCGCCATCGTGATCGACCAGACCGAAGCGCTGGTGGCCGTGGACGTGAACTCGGCGCGCGCCATCAAGGGCGGCGACATCGAAGAAACCGCCACCCGCACCAACCTGGAAGCCGCCGACGAGGTGGCGCGCCAGGCGCGCCTGCGCGACTTGGGCGGCCTGATCGTGATCGACTTCATCGACATGGACGAGTCGAAGAACCGCCGCGAAGTGGAAAACCGCCTGCGCGACGCCCTGCGCCAGGACCGTGCCCGCGTGCAGTTCGGCTCCATCAGCAAGTTCGGCCTGCTTGAAATGAGCCGCCAGCGCCTCAAGCCCATGCTCAGCGAAGGCTCGTCCATTCCCTGCCCGCGCTGCGGTGGCTCCGGCCACATCCGCGACACGGAAAGCTCGGCGCTGCAGATCCTCCGCATCATCCAGGAAGAGTCGCTCAAGGACAGCACGGCCGCCGTGCTGGTGCAGGTGCCGGTCGAAGTGGCCAGCTTCCTGCTGAACGAAAAGCGCACCGAGATCACCAAGATCGAACTCAAGCAGCGCATCAACGTGCTGCTGGTGCCCAACAAGTCGCTCGACACGCCGAACTACAAGCTGGAACGCCTGAAGCACGACGACCCGCGTCTGGACGACCTGGACGCCAGCTACAAGCTGGCCGACGAGCCGGACGAAGCCACCGGCTTCACGCGCCGCAGCCAGGAACGCACCAACAAACAGGAACCGGTGATCAAGGGCGTGCTGCCCGACGGTCCGGCGCCTGTGGCCGCACCCAAGCCGGAAGCACCCGTTGCCGTCCCGGTGGCTGCACCCGTTGCCGTAGCGCCCGTGGCCAAGGTGGCTGCACCGGCTGAAAAGGGTTTCTTCGGCTGGCTCAAGAGCCTGTTTGGCGGTGGCGAAGCCCCCGCCGTCACGGCACCACCCACCGTTGCCCCCGTCGCCAAAACCGGTGATCGCAGCGAGCAGCGCCCCGATGGGCGCCGCGAAGGCGGTCGCGACAGCCGGGGCCGGGGTGGTCGCAACGGCAACGAAAGCCGTGCACCGCGTGAAGGTCGCGAGGGTCGCGAAGCCGGCCGCAACACGCGGGGTGGCGAAGGCCGCAACGTGGAAGGCCGCCCAGAAGGCCGCGAAAGCCGTGAGGGCCGTGAAGGGGCCCGTCGCAACGAAGGTCGGGTGGACGGTCGCGGCGAGGCACGTGGCGAACCGCGTGGTGAGTCGCGCAATGGCGGTCGCCGTGAC
>JAHIQV010000428.1 GCA_018903185.1 Gammaproteobacteria bacterium
GGAGGACGTGGTGGCGCTGCTGGACGCGCTGGTCTCGCCGCGCCATGACCTGAGCCTGGCTCGCGCCCTCAAGTCGCCGCTGTTCGGCTGGAGCGACGATGCGCTGGCCCAGCTGGCGCGCCTGCGCCAGCGCTGGACGCTGCGGGCCGACACCTCCACCGATACCGGGACCGCGCCGGTGCGCCCCTCGTGGTGGGACGTGCTGCAGCGCTTCGCCGGCCTGCCGTCGGCCGAACAGGTTGACCTGCTGCAGTTGCCGGGGCAGGCGCCCGCGCCGGAACAGGCGGAGCTGCTGCGCGACACCGCCGCCCGCCTGGCCCTGTACCAGGGCTGGGTGCGAAGTTTGCCGCCGCACGACGCGCTCTCGGCGTTGTACGACCACGGCGACGTGCTGGCGCGTTTCGCGCAGGCGGTGCCCGCCAGCCAGCGCAGCGGCGTGCTGGCGCAGCTGCGCGATCTGCTCGCTCAGTCGCTGGCGCAGGACGGCGGGCGTTTCCTCACGCCTTACCGCCTGGTGCGCGCGCTCAAGGCCGGCGGCATCAAGGCCACGCCGGTCAATACGAAAGGCGCCGTGCGCCTGCTCACCATCCACGGCGCCAAAGGGCTGGAGGCCCACACCGTGCTCATGCTCGACACCGACGCACCGCCCAGCCGCCCCGAGAGCATGGGTGTGCTGGTCGACTGGCCCGGCGAAGACGCCGCGCCGCGCCGCTTCGTGTTCCTGGCCAGCGAAAAATCGCCGCCCGCCTGCGCGGTGGCGGTGCTGCAGCTGGAGCAGCAGGCGCGCGCGCTCGAAGAGCTCAACGCGCTCTACGTGGCACTGACGCGGGCGGAGGAGCGCCTGGTGCTGTCCAGCTTCGAGCCGCACCAGCGCGGCAGCAGCGCCAGCTGGTACCAGCGCCTGCAGCCCCTGGCCACCCCCATCGCCGCCCCCGAGCCGGCCAGCGCCGTGGCCGCGCCCGCCGCTGCGGCCGACTTCGCGCTGGCCCAGTTGCCGGCCTGCACCTCGACGCCCAGCAGTGCGGTGCCGAGCGTCCCGGCAGAGCAAGCAGGGGCCGACGCAGACGACGAACACACCCGCATCGGCCTCGCGCTGCACCGCCTGCTGCAGTGGTTTCCCACGCCGGCCGACGGCTTCGACTGGACCACGACCCACACGCAGGCCGCCGCGCGCGAGTTCGGCCTGAGCCCGGCCCAGGCGGCCGACGCGCTGACCATGGCGCGCCGCATCGTGACCGGCGCTGCCGCCTGGGCCTGGGACGCCACGCAGATCGACCACTGGGGCAACGAGGTCGAGCTGTTCCACCAGGGCGAGCTGCTGCGGCTGGACCGCCTGGTGCGCCAGCACGGCGAGGGCGGTTCGGCCGGCACCTGGTGGGTGCTCGACTTCAAGAGCCACGAACACCCCGAGCGCCAGCCCGAATACCTGGCGCAGATGCAGCGCTACCGCCAGGCCATGGCGCTGGCCCGACCGGGCGAGCCGGTGCGGCTGGCCTTCATCAACCCCCTGGGCCAGCTCATCCCGCTTTCACCCGAACAACTGGCTTCATGACCGATTCCGAACCCTTGAACACTCCCGAGTCTGCGCTGAAGGTGGACGTCGCCGTCATCGGCGGCGGCCCGGCCGGGCTGATGGCCGCCGAGGTGCTGTCGTGTGCCGGTGTGGCGGTGCACCTGTTCGACGCCATGCCCTCGGTGGGCCGCAAGTTCTTGCTGGCCGGCAAGGGCGGCATGAACCTGACCCACGCCGAGCCACTGGCCGCTTTCATCGGGCGCTACGCGGAGCGTGCGGACGCACTGCGCCCGCTGCTCGAAGCCTTCGGGCCGCACGAAGTGCGCGAATGGGCGGCTGGTCTGGGCATCGAGACTTTCGTCGGCAGCTCCAGCCGGGTCTTCCCGACCGACATGAAGGCTGCGCCGCTGCTGCGCGCCTGGCTGCAGCGATTGCGGCATCCGGCGGCGGGTGGCGCACCGGTGCGTTTCCACATGCGCCACCGCTGGACGGGCTGGGCCGACGACGGCGACACGCTGCTGTTTCAGACACCTGAGGGCGGGCAATCCGTGCAGGCCCGGGCCACGGTGCTGGCGCTCGGCGGGGCCAGCTGGGCGCGGCTGGGCTCTGACGGTGCCTGGTGGCCGCTGCTTCGGGCCAGCGGGGTGGAGGCGGCACCGCTCAAACCCAGCAATTGCGGCTTCGACGTGGCTGGCTCGGCGGTGCACGGCGTGAGCGCTGGCTGGAGCCGCTTCTTCAGCGAACGCTTCGCCGGGCAACCCTTCAAGTCCGTGTCGCTGCACTTCGCCGACAGCCAGGGCCACCGCTTCGATCGCCGGGGCGAATTTGTGGCCACCGCCACCGGCGTCGAAGGCAGCCTGATCTACGCGGTGTCCAGCCTGTTGCGCGATCAGATCGCTGCCCAGGGATCGGCCACCTTCACGTTGAACCTGCTGCCCGACCACAGCGCGGCGCAGGTGCTGGCCCAC
>JAHIQV010000429.1 GCA_018903185.1 Gammaproteobacteria bacterium
CCACAGCTCGCCGCTGGCCTGGAAGGCCGGGTCCAGATCGCCCACCAGCCAGTTGAGCAGCGTGGACTTGCCCGAGCCCGACGCCCCGGTCACCGTCGCGATGACGCCCGGTTCGACCTGCAGGTTCAGACCCGCGATCAACACACTCGGGCCCTGGGTGATGGTGAGGTTCCGTATATCCAACATGTCAACGCAGCCCCTTCCGGCAACGGCCGGCCCAGTGTGAGATCAGCGCTGCGAAGCCAAAGCCCAGCAGCGGCAGCGCAATCTGCAGCATCGCCTGCACGGCCAGCACGCGGCGGTTGCCGCCGGCGCTCAGGGCCACGGCTTCGGTGGTCACCGTGACAAAACGCCCGCCGCCCGCAAACAGCGTCGGCAGGTACTGCGCCACGCTCACCGCAAAACCCACGGCCAGCGCGGCCAATATGGGTTTCAACAGCATCGGCCACTTCACACTCAAACAGGCCCTCAGAGGGGAATGCCCGAGCGCCCGCGCGGTGGTCATGAGGCGGCGATCGAACGCCCGGTAGGGCCCGATCAGCGTGAGCACCATGTAGGGCAGCACCCACAGCAGGTGGCTCCACACCAGGCCCAGCGCGGTGCCGTCCACCTGCAGCCGCAACAAGGCCGCGTACTGCGCCGCCACCAGCGGCAGGGCGGGAACGATCAGCGGCACATACAGCACGGCGTTGTAGCGCTGCGGCCCCCACTCCAGCCAGAGCAGCGCCGCCGGCAGGCACAGCAGCACGGCCGCCGCACCGAGCCACAGCGTGGTCCAGAACGGCGCCCAGTCGGCCTGCCGCCAGGTCTGCAGCGACAGCGACTCGGGCCACAGCGCCGGGAAAAACCAGCTCTCGGCCAGCGACCACACCAGCAGCACCGCCACCACCGCATAGCCGATCAGCAACAAGGGCAGGTGCAAGCCCACGCGGGCCGGGCGGCGCGCAGGCCGGCGCTCGCCCGGGGGGTAGGCAGCGCGGTGCACGGTGTGGCGCCACAGCCAGCGCGCAGCGCCGGCCCCCAGCAGGAACAACCCCAGCAGCACCAGCGACGCGGCGCCGCCCTTGGCCTGCATCGCGGCATCGGGGTCGATGAGCCACTGCCAGATCAGCACGGCCAGGGTGGGCGGTGTGCCCGGCCCCAGGATCACCGCCATGTCCACCACCGACAGACCGTAGGCCCACACGGCGGCCAGCGGCCAGCCCAGGCGCGGCAGCAACTGCGGCCACAACACCCGGCGCCAGGCCTGCACCCGGCTGTAGCCCAGCGAACGGGCGACCACCATGTGGCGCTGGACCTGCTGCTCGCCCAGCACCGCCACCAGCACCCACAACAGGAACCAGCTCTCCTTGATGCCCAGCGCCAGCGCCAGACTCAGGCCATAGGGGTCCTGCACCGTGATCCAGGCGGGTGGCTCGGCCCAGCCCAGCGCCTGGGCCAGCGCACGCGCCAGCCAGCCCGATGGCGAGAGCAGGAAAAACAGGCCCACGGCAAAGGCCGCGTGCGGCACCGACAACAACAAAGGCATGCGCCGTTGCAGGTCGGCCCAGCGACGGCTGGGGTAATACAGGGTGGCGAGCACGGCCGCGATCGCCACGCCCAGCGCGGTCCCCAGCAGGGCCGACAGCAAGGTGGCCTGCAAGGCCTGGGGCCATTGGGCGTCGGCCCACAGGGCCTGCCAGACAGCGGCGTCCAGCGAGGGCGCGAGCGCCCAGTAGAGCCCGGGCAGCAGGGGCCCGAGGATCAGCGCCACCGGCAGCACCGCCAGCCACACCGTCGACGGCCGCCGCCCGTGGCCCGGTGGTCCCTGCGGTGCCAGGCGACGGATCAGCGTGCGCCGTACCGCTTCAGCCACTCGGCCTCCAGCGCCTCCACCCAGCTGGCGTGGGGCTCGGCGAGCGTGGACACGGCCTCGGCCAGTGCGCCGGGTGCGGTCTTGCGCATGGTGGCCTGCAGGGCGGCGGGCAGCTTGGCCAGGTCGAGCACGCTGCGGTCGCCCCAGACCGCCACGTCGGCCTTGTGGGCCTGGGCTTCGGGCGACAGCAGGAAGTTGGCCACCACCTGGGCGCCGGCCCGGGCCTTGGCGTTGACCGGGATGGCGACAAAGTGCACGTTGCCGATGGTGCCGCCCGTGAAGCCGAAGCTGTAGGCCGTGGCCGGCAACTGGCGCGTGGTGATCAGGTTGGCCGCTTCGTTGGGGTTGAAGGTCAGCGAGAGCTTGAGCTCGCCATCGGCGAGCATGCGGTGCATTTCTGCGGCGCTGGCCGGGAAGGTCTTGCCGCCGCGCCAGAGCTGCGGATGCAGCTGGTCCAGATAGGCCCACAACGGTGCCGTGGTCGAGGCGAAGCTGGCGGTCGACACCGGCGCCTGCAGCAGTTTTCGGTCGGGCGCGAGTTCGATCAGCACCTGCTTGACGAAGGTCGTGCCGTGAAAGTCGGGCAGCTTGGGGTAACTCACGCGGCCCGGGTTGGCCTTGGCAAAGACCAGCAGCTCGGCCGCTGAACGCGGCGGCACGGGTGTTTTGGCCTTGTCGGCGATGAAGGTCAGCTGCGCCGCGCCCCAGGGCGCTTCAAAGCCATCGGTGGGCACCGAGAAGTCGCTGCGCACGGGCTTGTTCAGGTCCACCGAACCCCAGTTGGGCAGGCTCTCGGCCCAGGGGCCGAACAGCAGACCGCCCTGCTTCAGGTTGCGGAAGTTTTCGCCGTTGACCCAGATCAGGTCGACCGAGCCGTCGGTGCGGCGCCCGGCGGCCACTTCGGTCTGCACCCGTTTGACCACCTCGGCCGCGTCCGTCACCTTGACGTGGCGCAGCTCCACACCGTAGCGACCCTTGACCTGCTGCGCCACCCAGCCGATGTAGGTGTTCGTCGCCTCGCTGCCGCCCCAGGCGTTGAAGTACACCGTTTGGCCCCTGGCATCGGCCTCGACTTTGGCCCAGTCGGCGTGCGCCGCGAAGGGGACCGACAGGCTCAGCGCCAAGGTGGTGAGGGGCAACCAATTCATGTGCAAGCACTCCGAAAGCAAAGAGGTAAAGCCCATAGTCGGGCGAAGCCGTCAAAGCTTACAGCTTCGCCCGCTTCATGTGACCAACACGGTTTGCAGCTCGTCAAACTCCGCCAGCAGGCGTTCGATGCAGCGGCTGGACAGGTAATCGTTCACCCGCTCCCGCACGTGCTCGATCAGCGCGGCTTCGCTGTTGCGTGCCGACCAGTCTTCGCCGTCGCTGCGCACCCCGCGGCCGCCGGCCGACTCGGCCAGCCACTTGGCGCACCAGGTCACCGACCAGAGCCACATCATCTCGCGCAGCGGCACCAGCGCGCGCCGGCACGGCCCGGCAATCGCCTCGCCCACCGCCGCGGCCCAGACCTCGTAAGCGCGTGCCACCGCTTCGGTGGACAGCTGAAACGAGGCGTCGCGGTCCCAGGTGGTCGAGGTGTAGAGCGTTGCGTGCGCCAGGTCCAGCGGCGGGTAGCTGTAGCGCAACTTCTCCAGGTCCACCAGCACCGCCTTGCCCGAGGGCGTGATCAGGAAGTTGCCCGGGTGGGCGTCGAAGGTGATCAGACGCTGCGGACAGGCCATCACGGCCGGCTCCATGCGCTGCGTCAAGTCCGCCAGCCGCGCCTTCACCGCTCGGGCCGATGCTGGCGGCACGTCGGCATGGTCCAGGTGGCGGGCCTGCGCATCGATGAGCGCAACGAGTCCGGCCAGGGGATTCCGTTCGTTGAGCAATGGCGCGCGCTCTTCCGGCAAAGGCACGGGCAGCGCGTGGATGGCGGCGA
>JAHIQV010000430.1 GCA_018903185.1 Gammaproteobacteria bacterium
ACCCGACCTACACCATCAGCGATCTGGCGCGCGAGTTCGACCTGACAACGCGCGCCATCCGCTTCTACGAAGACATGGGCCTGCTGCAGCCGCAGCGCGAAGGCCCGGGTGGGCGCAACCGGGTCTACAGCGCGCGCGACCGCACGCGCCTGAAGCTCACGCTGCGCGCCAAGCGCCTGGGCCTCTCGCTGACCGAGGCCAAGGACATCATCCAGATGTACGACAGCCCGCGCGACACCGGTCCGCAGCTGCGCAAGTTCCTCGCCGTGCTGGCCGAACACAAGCGCCAGCTCGAAGAGCAGATGGCCGACCTGGTGGCCAACCTCGACGAGGTGAAGGTGCACGAGAAAGAGGCGCGGGCGCTGCTGGCGAAGGTGGACAAGACGATCAAGGCCGACAAGGTCTGAACGGCGCGCTCTCATGGCTGCCGCACGGACAGCACCCGTTTTGCAGGAGTTCCCATGGCCATCATCGCCAGCATCGTCGTTGTTCTCGTCGCGCTCCTGCACCTCTACTTTCTGGTGCTGGAAATGTTCCTGTGGGACAAGCCGGCCGGCCTGAAGGCCTTCGGTAACACGCCGGAGAAGGCCGCGGCCACCAAGGTGCTCGCCGCCAACCAGGGGCTGTACAACGGCTTCCTGGCCGCGGGGCTGCTGTGGGGACTGCTGCTGGGTGCCGAGGGCTTTGGCGTGACGGTTTTTTTCCTCGGTTGCGTGCTGGTGGCGGGCCTGTACGGCGCAGCCACTGCCAGCCGGAAGATCCTGTTTGTGCAGGCGTTGCCGGCGGCCATCGGACTGCTGCTGGTGTTCCTGTCGCGTACCGTCTGAGGTGTGGAGACGTCAGCCGCTGTCGCCTGGCGCAGGGTTTTCGACCCACACCACCTTGTCGTGCTTGGCCGAGAGAATAACGCTGTCTATCTGGCCGGCCTTCTCCACGAACACCGGCCCGCGCTTGGTCTGGGCGCAAATGCTGCCGAACCGGTTCTTGGCTTTGGTGGGGGTGACGCGCATGGTGGGCTCCTGGGATGAATGGCCGTTTGGCTATTGAACTGGCCTTGCGGGTTCGTCCCGACTTGCAGCGGCAGGCTTGTCTCGGTCATAATTGACGTTTACGTAAACGTCAATCAAGGTGCGAACTTGAACCTCCAGACCTTCGAACCCCGCGACACGGATTTCGCCGCCCGCGTGCGCGCCAGCTTCGAGCGCCAGGCCGCCATGCGCACCCTGGGCGCCACGCTGGCCGCGGTGCGTCCCGGCCAGGTGGAAATCACCCTGCCGTGGACCGAGCCGCTGACGCAGCAGCACGGTTTCCTGCACGCCGGCATGGTGTCGACCGCGCTCGACTCGGCCTGCGGCTACGCCGGGTTTTCGCTGATGCCGGTGGAGGCTGCGGTGCTCACCATCGAGTTCAAGATCAATCTGCTGGCCCCGGCCAAGGGCGAGTCCTTCCGCATGGTCGGCACCGTCATCAAGCCCGGGCGCACCGTCACGGTGTGCGAGGGCCATGCCTACGCCATCGAAGGCGGGCGCGAAAAACTCATCGCCACCATGGGCTGCACGCTGATGGCCGTCGTCGGCCGCGACAACATCCAGGGCTGAACCCCACTTTTTTTCTTTTCAGGAGACACCCCATGAACAACCTGCCCGGCCTCAACTTCCAGCTCGGTGAAGACATCGACGCGCTGCGCGACGCGGTGCGCGAATTTGCGCAGGCCGAGATCGCGCCCCGCGCCGCCGAAATCGACAAGAGCGACCAGTTCCCCATGGACTGCTGGCGCAAGATGGGCGATCTGGGCGTGCTGGGCATCACCGTGCCCGAGCAGTACGGTGGCGCCAACATGGGCTACCTGGCGCACATGGTGGCCATGGAAGAGATCAGCCGCGCCAGCGCCTCGGTGGGTCTCTCCTATGGCGCGCACAGCAACCTGTGCGTGAACCAGATCAACCGCAACGGCACACCGGAGCAGAAGGCGAAATACCTGCCCAAGCTGATCAGCGGCGAACACGTGGGCGCGCTCGCCATGAGCGAACCCGGTGCCGGCTCCGACGTGATCAGCATGAAGCTCAAGGCCGAAGACAAGGGCGGCTACTACCTGCTCAACGGCAACAAGATGTGGATCACCAACGGCCCCGACGCCGACACCCTGGTGGTCTATGCCAAGAGCGAGCCCGAGATGGGCGCGCGCGGCGTCACCGCCTTCCTGATCGAAAAAGGCATGCCCGGATTCAGCATCGCGCAGAAGCTCGACAAGCTGGGCATGCGCGGCAGCCACACGGGCGAACTGGTGTTCCAGAACGTCGAGGTGCCGGCGGAGAACATCCTGGGTGGCCTGAACATGGGCGCCAAAGTGCTGATGAGCGGGCTGGACTACGAGCGCGCCGTGCTCACCGGCGGTCCGCTGGGCATCATGCAGTCGGTCATGGACAACGTGATTCCCTACATCCACGACCGCAAGCAGTTCGGCCAGAGCATCGGCGAGTTCCAGCTGATCCAGGGCAAGGTGGCCGACATGTACACCGTGCTGCAGGCCGCGCGCAGCTTCGCCTACACCGTGGCCAAGAACCTGGACCTGCTGGGCACCGACCACGTGCGCCAGGTGCGCAAGGACTGCGCCTCGGTCATCCTCTGGACCGCCGAGAAGGCCACCTGGATGGCGGGCGAGGGCGTGCAGATCTACGGCGGCAACGGCTACATCAACGAGTACCCGCTGGGCCGCCTCTGGCGCGACGCCAAGCTGTACGAGATCGGCGCCGGCACGAGCGAAATCCGCCGCATGCTGATCGGCCGCGAGCTGTTTGCCGAGACCTGCTGAAACACCGATGGACATCGGGGTGAACCGGCCTTGCCCGACAATGGCCAGACTGTTCAACCACATCTGACTTTCCATGAGCTCATCGCTGCAAGACCTGTTTGATCACAACCGCGAATGGGCTGCGGCCATGGTTCGCGAGAAGCCCACCTTCTTCACCGACCTGCTGGCCCAGCAGAGCCCGCAATACATGTGGATCGGCTGTTCCGACAGCCGCGTCCCGGCCAACCAGATCACCGGTCTGGCGCCCGGCGAGGTGTTCGTGCACCGCAACGTGGCCAACGTGGTGGTGCCGACCGACCTGAACTGCCTGTCCACGATCCAGTTCGCGGTGGACCAGCTGCAGGTGAAACACCTGATGGTGGTGGGCCACTACGGCTGTGGTGGTGTGAAGGCCGCGCTGAACGACACCCGCGTGGGTTTGGCCGACAACTGGCTGCGCCACATCAAGGACGTGCGCGACCGCCACGCCGCGCTCATCGCGGCCACGCCCGAGGACTTCCAGGTCGAGGTCCTGTGCGAACTCAACGCCATCGAACAGGTGATGAACGTGGCCCAGACCACGGTGGTGCAGGACGCCTGGGCGCGCGGCCAGTCGCTCACACTGCACGCCTGGGTCTACGCCCTGAGCGACGGCCTGTTGCGCGACATGCTGATGACGGTGGACGGCGCCAGCGGGCTCGAATCCATCTACCAGGCGGCCCTGGCGGGTGTGGCGGCCAAGCGCCGGAACACGGCGGCCTAGAGAGGCCGAGACAGCCGCCCCAAGGCCCTGCATGTTTCCCCAGCGACTCGACTCCACCGTGGCCTACGCCATCGCCAAGGCGATGATGGACGGATTCAACCGCCACTACCGGCTGTTCCGCACCGAGTCGGCGCGCGCCAAACACCGCTTCGAGACGCGCGACTGGCGCGGCCAGCAGCGCGCACAGCGCGAGCGCATCGAGTTCTACGACCTGCGCGTCAACGAATGCGTGATGCGCCTGCACAAGGAGTTCAAGGCCGAGCAGCAACCCATGGACGTGTGGGAGCAGGTCAAGCTGCATTACATCGGCCTGCTGGTGAACCACCACCAGCCCGAGCTGGCCGAGACCTTCTTCAACTCGGTCTGCACCAAGATTCTGCAGCGGGCCTATTTCCAGAACGACTTCATCTTCGTGCGCCCGGCGGTCTCCACCGAGTACATCGAAAACGAGGAGCCGCGGGCCCTGCCCACCTACCGCTGCCATTACCCGACCGCAGACAACATGGAGGCCGAGGTGCTGCGCATGATCGCGGACTTCGACCTGCGCGTGCCCTTCGAAGACCTCGCGCGCGACGCCCATCTGGTGCTCGAAGCCATGAAGCCGCACTTCGACCACGTGAAGCTGCGCGCCAACTTCCAGTTCCAGGTGCTCTCGGGCCTGTTCTTCCGCAACAAGGGCGCCTACGTGGTCGGCAAGATCATCAACGGCTTCCAGGAAGTGCCGTTCGCGCTGCCCATCCTGCACAACGAGCAGGGCCAGCTGGTGATCGACGCGGCGCTGTTCGGTGAAGACGACCTGCTGATCCTCTTCAGCTTTGCGCGCGCCTACTTCATGGTGGACATGGAGATTCCCAGCGCCTATGTGCAGTTCCTGCGCAGCATGATGCCGCGCAAGCCGCGCGCCGAGTTCTACAACGCGCTCGGTCTGGCCAAGCAGGGCAAGACGCTGTTCTACCGCGACTTCCTCTTCCACATGCGGCATTCCACCGACAAGTTCCGCATCGCGCCCGGCATCAAGGGCATGGTGATGCTGGTGTTCGACCTGCCGAGCTTTCCGTTTGTGTTCAAGGTCATCAAGGACTTCTACCCGCCGCAGAAAGACACCACGCGGGAGCAGATCCGTGGCAAGTACCTGCTGGTCAAGCAGCACGACCGCGTGGGCCGCATGGCCGACACGCTGGAGTTTTCCGAAGTGGGTTTCCCGCGCGAGCGGTTCACCGACGAGCTGATCGCCGAGATCCAGAAATTCGCGCCGAGCCAGCTGGAGATCAGCGACCGCAACGGGGACGGGGACATCGAGGTCATCCTCAAGCATTGCTACATCGAGCGGCGCATGATCCCGCTCAACATCTATCTGCAGGAGGCGTTTGATGCACTGCGGGGCGAGGGGGCGGACGACCTGTCGCTCAAGCGCGCGCGCCAGCAGCTCACCCGCGCCGTGGTCGAGTACGGCAACGCCATCAAGGACCTGGTGGCCGCCAACATCTTTCCGGGCGACATGCTGTGGAAGAACTTCGGCATCACGCGCCACGGCAAGGTCGTGTTCTACGACTACGACGAGATCGAGTACATCACCGACTGCAACTTCCGCCGTGTTCCCGCGCCGCGCAACGAAGAAGACGAGATGTCGGGCGAGGTCTGGTATCCGGTGGGTCGCCACGACGTGTTCCCCGAGACCTTCGGCCCCTTCCTGCTCGGCAACCCGATGGTGCGCGAGGAGTTCATGAAGCACCACGCGGACCTGCTCGACGCCGCCTTCTGGCAGGCTCACAAAGAGCGCATCGCCGCGGGCCATGTGTTTGACGTTTTTCCCTACGAGCGCGACCGGCGCTTCCATGTCCAGGCGGACAAAGAACTTTTAGCTTGAACTTTCACAGGAGATTTCCATGAACCCAACAGATCCCATCGTCATCGTCGGCGCCGCGCGCACCCCCATGGGTTCGTTCCAGAGCGACTTCGCTTCCCAGTCCGCCCACGACCTCGGCGGCGTGGCCATCCAGGCCGCGGTCGAGCGCAGTGGCGTGGACAAGTCGCTGGTCGACGAGGTGCTGTTCGGCAACTGCCTGATGGCCGGCCAGGGCCAGGCGCCCGCGCGCCAGGCCGCGCTCAAGGGTGGGCTGCCGCTGTCGGCCGGCGCGGTGACGCTGTCCAAGATGTGTGGCTCGGGCATGAAGGCCACCATGCTCGCGCACGACATGCTGCTCGCCGGCAGCGCCACGGTGATGGTGTCGGGTGGCATGGAGAGCATGACCAACGCGCCCTACCTGATGCTCAAGGGCCGCGGCGGCTACCGCATGGGTCACGACAAGATCTACGACCACATGATGCTCGACGGCCTGGAAGACGCCTACGAAGCCGGCCGCAGCATGGGCACCTTCGGCGAAGACTGCGCCGCCAAATACAGCTTCACCCGCGAGCAGCAGGACGCCTTCGCCATCGCCTCGGTGACGCGCGCCAAGGCCGCCACCGAGAGCGGTGCGTTTGCCAAAGAGATCGCGCCCGTGGCGGTGAAAGACCGCAGCGGAGAACGCGTGGTGTCGGTGGACGAAGGCCCGGGCAAGGTCAAGCTCGACAAGGTCACTTCGCTCAAGCCCGCGTTCAAGAAAGACGGCACCATCACCGCTGCCAGCAGTTCCTCCATCAACGACGGCGCCGCCGCGCTGGTGCTGATGCGCGAGTCCACCGCGCTCAAGCAAGGCCTGAAGCCGTTGGCCCGCATCGTCGGCCACGCCACCCATGCGCAGGAGCCGAACTGGTTCGCCACCGC
>JAHIQV010000431.1 GCA_018903185.1 Gammaproteobacteria bacterium
GGACGCGGGCGCCAACATGAGCCTCATGCTCTACAGCGCGCAAGAGAAGCTGGAGCGCTACAACATGCCCGACAGCCTGAAGGCGCAACACACCGCCCACTACACCAAGGGCCACGTGCTGATGAGCGACATGGGCCGCAGCATGGCCAGTGTCACGGCCGACAGCCTGGGCTGGCACGACCCGCTGGGCGCCCTGCTCGACAACGAATTGATGGCTAATAAATACGGCGAGCAGCGCTACGAACAGGCGCGCAACGCCATGTACCGATCCGGCAAGGACGGCCTGCTGATCGAGATCGGCAAATACGGCCTGACGCGGCGCGACCTGATCGCGCCGGTGAACCTGTTCAGCAAGGTGAGCGTGGATGCGCAGGGCCGCTTCGGCTTCGCGGCGGACCACGCGAAGGCGGGCGATTTCGTGGAGCTGCGCTTTGACATGGACGTGATCCTGGCCGTGTCCAGTGCACCGCATGCGCTCGACCCATCGCCGGTTTACGCGCCCAAGAAGGTGGGCCTGCTGGCCTGGCGCTGCGGCGCGGCGTCGGCCGACGATTTCTGCCGCGCCTTCCGCCCCGAAAACGCGCGCGCGCTGCACAACAGCGACATGTTGTACCTGTGAGGAGAGACACGATGAACACCGCCACCGACATCCGCATCCTCGAAAGCCAGCTCGACCCGACCCACGCCGTGATGGACCAGCGCCACCCCGCGGGCGAGCCCATCCTGTTCGCCGTCAACAAAGGGCAGACGCTGCGCATCGTCGACCTCGAAGGCAACCAGGCCGCCGACGTGATCTTCTACAACCGCGACGACCTGGCCGAGCACTACAGCGCCACCGACACCATGGTCCACCAGGGCGGCATCTACCTGACCACCGGCTCCGTCATCCGCAGCAACGACGGCCGGCCCATGCTGACCATCGTGGCCGACACCTGCGGCCGCCACGACACGCTGGGGGGGGCCTGTGCGGCCGAGAGCAACACCGTGCGCTACGCGCTGCAGAAGAAGTACATGCACAGCTGCCGCGACAACTACCTGATCGCCCTGCAGCGCGCCGACATGGGCCTCACCAAACGCGACCTGGTGCCCAACATCAACTTCTTCATGAACGTGCCCGTCACCGACGGCGGCGACCTGAAGTTCGACGACGGCGTGTCCGGCCCGGGCAAGTACGTGGAGATGCGCGCCGAGATGGACGTGTGGGTGCTGATCAGCAACTGCCCGCAACTCAACAACCCTTGCAATGCGTACAACACGACGCCGATTCAGCTCATCGTGTGGGACCCGGTCTGAACAACCTTGTTTGAACCGCTGCCGCGGGACGGCCCGCAGCTGCACAACCCCTACGCAGGACGGCCTGCCCTTTTGTTTCCAAGGTTGACCCCATGTTCAGCAAGGTCCTGATTGCCAACCGCGGCGCCATCGCCTGCCGCATCATCCGCACGCTCAAAGCACTGGGCGTGCAGAGCGTGGCCGTGTATTCCGAAGCCGACGCACAGGCGCGCCACGTGCGCGAGGCCGACGAGGCCTACCTGCTCGGCCCAGCACCCGCCGCCGAGAGCTACCTGCGCGCCGACCGCATCCTGCAGATCGCCCAGGATTGCGGCGCGCAGGCCATCCACCCCGGCTACGGCTTCCTCTCTGAAAACCCCGGTTTCGCCGAAGCTTGCGAGGCGGTGGGCATCGCCTTCATCGGCCCCACGCCGGCACAGATGCGAGCCTTCGGCCTCAAGCACACGGCGCGTGATCTGGCCGAGCAGCGCGGCGTGCCGCTGCTGCCGGGCTCGGGCCTGCTGGTCGATCTGGCGCAGGCGCAAACCGAGGCACAGCGCATCGGCTTCCCGGTGATGCTCAAGAGCACGGCGGGCGGTGGCGGCATCGGCATGCGGCTGGTGTGGAACGCGGCCGAACTGAGCGATGCGTTCGAGAACGTGGGCCGCCTCGCGCAGGCCAACTTCAAGGACGCGGGCCTGTTCATTGAGAAATACGTGGAGCAGGCGCGCCACATCGAGGTGCAGGTGTTTGGCGACGGCGCGGGCAGCGTGATCGCGCTGGGCGAACGCGACTGCTCGGTGCAGCGGCGCAACCAGAAAGTGATCGAAGAGACCCCGGCGCCGGGCCTGAGCGAGGCGCAGCGCAGCGAGCTGCACGCCACCGCCGTGCGGCTGGCGCAGGCGGTGGACTACCGCTCGGCCGGCACGGTGGAGTTCGTTTACGACGCGGCCACCGGCGCCTTCTACTTTCTGGAAGTGAACACGCGCCTGCAGGTGGAACACGGCGTGACCGAGCAGGTGACCGGCGTCGATCTGGTGGCCTGGATGCTGCAGCTCGCTGCGGGCGACCTGCCGCCGCTGGCCACGCTGCAGCCGGTGCTGCGCGGCGCATCGATCCAGGTGCGGCTGTACGCCGAAGACCCGGCGCGCAACTTCCAGCCCTGCGCGGGCTTGCTCACCGAAGTGGTGTTCCCCACCGATGCAAGGGTGGACGGCTGGGTCGAGCGCGGCACCGAGGTGCCCGCCTGGTACGACCCCATGCTGGCCAAGCTCATCGTCACCGCCGACAATGGTCCAAAGCCCGGACAAGATTGTCAGGATGCAGGTGGCCGCCGACGTGGCCGCGA
>JAHIQV010000432.1 GCA_018903185.1 Gammaproteobacteria bacterium
CTGCGCCGCTGACGCGGCTTCCCCCCTCTCTTGCGCGCCTTCAGCGCTTGGAGGGGGGACGGCATCTCGGGCCGGCGGAGCCGGACCTTTGACGCCCCTGGTTGATGTCGTTACTTCACGCGGTGCGGGTTTTGCTCCCTCTCCCTCTGGGAGAGGGCTAGGGTGAGGGCACGGTGGCGGGGCGCCTTTACGGTCCGGCGATCACCGTGCGTTCCACCACCCGGTCATCGCCCAGCACGATCAGCGCGAACAGCAGTTCGTCCAGGCTGTTCGCCTGAGCCGTCTTGCGCGCCAGCAGCGGCGTGGCCTGCGGGTCGAGCACGACGAAGTCGGCCTCACAGCCGGGCTGCAGGTTGCCCACCACGCCGTCCAGCCCCAGCGCCCGGGCCGCACCCGCCGTGTGTTGCCACCAGAGCTGGCCTGGCGTGAGGCTCAGGCCTGTCTTGCTCTGGCCTTCGCGGCCCACGTAATACGCTGCGAGCATGGTGTGGAAAGGCGAAAAGCTGGTGCCGCCGCCCACGTCGCTGGCCAGGCCGTAGCGCATGCCGGCGGCGTCGGCCGCGGCGAAGTCAAAGAATCCACTGCCCAGGAACAGGTTGCTGGTGGGGCTCACCGCCGCTGCGGCACCGGTTTCGCGCATGAGCGCCCGGTCGTCCGCATCGAGGTGGATGCAGTGGGCGTACACCGCGCGCTCGCGCAGCAGGCCGTGGTCGCCATAAACGCCGAGGTAGCTGCGCGCGTCCGGGAACAGCTCGGCCGCCCACTTCACTTCGTCGAGGTTTTCGGCCACGTGCGACTGGATCCACACGCCGGTGTATTTCGCCGCCAGCTCGCCGGCGCCTCGCAGCTGGGCGGGTGTGCTGGTGGGCGCAAAACGCGGTGTGATGGCGTAACCCAGGCGGTCCACGCCGTGCCAGCGCTGGATCAGGCTCTCGGTGTCGATCAGGCTCTGTTCGGTGTCGTCGCGCACACCATCGGGGCTGTGGCGGTCCTGCAGCACCTTGCCGGTGATGAAACGCAGGCCGCGCGCCTGGGCCTCCTTGAACGCCGCGTCCACCGACTGCGGGTGTGAGGTGGCAAAGGTCAAGGCCGTGGTGACGCCATGGCGCTGCAATTCGTCAAAGAAAAAGCCCGCCACCTCGCGTGCGTGGTCTTCGTTGCTGAAGCGCGATTCGTGCGGGAAGGTGTAGTTTTCCAGCCAGGGCAGCAGGCCCGCGGCGGGTGCACCGATCACGTCGGTCTGCGGGTAGTGGACGTGCATGTCCAAGAAACCGGGCGCGATCAGCTTGCCACGCAGGTCTTCCACAGCCACGCCGGGAAAGCGGTCCACCAGCGCGTCATAGGATCCCACCGCCCGCACGACCCGGCGCCCGTTCGCGTCGGGGCCGACCACGAGCAGGCCATCGGATTCGTAGAGGGGGGTGTGGTCGTCGGAGAAACGAAGAAGGGCGGCTCGGTAGGCTTTCATGCAGTCTGAAGCTTACCGGCACCGCCCGCCTGCGGCATACGGCGGGGCAGATAACCCCATGACGAACGTCACACAGCCCACCGGTCGCACCCCGCCTTCAGCGCGCCAGTTTGCCCACCACGCCCTCGACCAGCCAGTTCATGTTCAGGATCTCGGCGTCGCTGAGCGACTGGCCGGCGGCCATCACCACCTGGCCTTCGTTGTTGCGCACGTCGGTCTTGGCGGCAAACGGTTGCAGCCGGCCCGCGGCCATGTCGGCCTGCCGCGCCAGCACCTCCGCCTGCACGGCGGCGGGCACCTTGCTGCCAAACCCGTCGACGCGGATCATGCCGTCCTTCACGCCGCCCCAGACGCTGCCACTCTTCCAGCTGCCGTCCAACACGGCCTTGACGCGGCGGGTGTAGTAGTCGCCCCAGAGGTGGGTCACCGCCACCACCTGCGCGTCGGGCGCGACCTTGCGCATGTCCGAGTGGTAGGCCACGGCGAGCTTGCCGCGCTCCTGCGCCGCCGTCATCACGGCGGTGGAGCCGGTGTGGAAAGCCAGCACCTCGGCGCCCTGGTTCATCAGCGTCATGGCCGCCTCGCGCTCGCGCGGCGGGTTGAACCACTCGCCCAGGAACACCACGCGCACCGTGGCCGCCGGGTTCACCGAACGCATGCCGAGCGTGAAGGCGTTGATGCCCTGCACCACCTCGGGAATCGGGAAACCGGCCACGTAGCCGGCCTGCGTGGCCATGCGCCCGGCCGCCACACCGGCCAGGTAACGGCCTTCGTAGTAACGCGCATTGGACGTGGCCACGTTGGGCGCGGTCTTGTAACCCGTGACCGACTCGAACTTCACGTTCGGAAATTCACGCGCCACCTTCAGC
>JAHIQV010000433.1 GCA_018903185.1 Gammaproteobacteria bacterium
GCGCAGGGTGGGGATGTCGTCTTGCATGGTGCCCACACAATAACGGCATGGCGACCGAACGCAAGGCCCTGCCTGTCATCAACCCGACGCGCTGCACCGGCTGCGGCTGGTGCGTGGGCGTGTGCCCGCCGCATGTGCTCTCGCTGGAGACGGCCCCGAACTGGCAGAAAAAGAGCACGCTGCACGACGCGGCGGGCTGCACCGGTTGCGCGAAGTGCGTGCTGAAGTGCCCGTTTGACGCCATCACGATGGTGCGCGTCACCGACGAAGCGCCACGCCTGTAACCCGCCTCGCATCGACCGCACCCGGCGGGCAAGGGCGGTCGCGGCCGATCCGGTACGGCTACTGCCCCACGGCCTGCCGGGCCAGCTTGAGAAAACGCGCGCGGTCGGCGTCGCCCAGCGACGGCAGGATGTGATCCTGGAGGTTCCGCACGACCGGGACCAGCGCCTTGAAGATGCGTTGCCCTTCGGGGGTCAGCGACAGTTCGCGCGCCCGGCGGTCACGCTCGCTGACGACGCGGCGCACCCACCCCTTCTGTTCCAGACGCTCGATGACGCCGCCGATGGTGGCGCGGTCGTAGGCAATCATTTCGGCCACCCGCGCCTGGTCCGTGCCGGGCTGGTTGTGGATCGCGTCGAGCGCCGCAAACTGCACCGGCGTCAGATCAAAACCCGCGGCCTGCGTGCGCTGCACGAAGACCAGGGTGGACTGCTGGTGCAAGCGGCGGATCAGATGCCCGGCCATGTCGAGTGAGTCCATCCACGCGCTCCATATCAAGGTTCATGTGCACACCGGCGTGCCTCAGCGATGCCGTTTTGATAAGTATACGTACCGTCTTGACAAATAATAGTAAGCATAGATATCATTTACCCACACACCCAGCGTTCACGGTGCGATTCAACCCAGGAGACAACCCATGCAGTTCTACAAAGATGGCTTCCGCGGCGGCAACCCCGACGTCAAGCAGGCCGCGCCCAACCGCCGCAACCGCGGCGTCAACGAGCCGCTGCCGGAAAAGGTCGACGTGCTGATCGCCGGCACCGGCCCGGCGGGCCTTTGCCTCGCCGCCCAGCTCGCGCAGTTCCCGGATATCGAGACCATGATCGTCGAGCGCATGCCCACCAACATCATCAAGGGCAAGGCCGACGGCATCAACACGCGCACCATGGAAATGTTCCAGGCCTTCGGTTTCGCCGACAAGGTCAAGCGCGAAACCTACTGGGTGAACCAGACCAACTTCTGGATGCCCGACCCGATCAACCCGCAGCACATCAAGCGCGTCGGCCGGGTGCAGGACGTGGCCGACGACAGCTCGGAAATGCCGCACATCCTGATCAACCAGGCGCGGCTGCACGAGCTGTTTCTCGAAGTCATGGCGAACTCGGCCTCGCGCCTGGCGCCCGACTACAGCTGGGAGATCGTGAGCCTGACGGTGGACCCGACCACCGACGACCATCCGGTGACGGTCACGCTCAAGGACGCCAGCGGCGTGAACTGGTGGGCCACGCGCACGGTGCGGGCGAACTACGTGGTCGGCTGCGACGGCGCCCACTCGGCCGTGCGCAAGGCCATCGGCGGCGAACTGCACGGCGACGCCGCGCACCAGGCCTGGGGCGTGATGGACATCCTGGCCAACACCGACTTTCCCGACGTGCGCCAGAAGTGCCTGATCTCGTCGGCGAGCGAAGGCAACGTGCTGATCCTGCCGCGCGAGGGCGGCTACGTGTTCCGCATGTACGTGGAGCTCGACAAGCTCAAGGACGGTGAGAAAGCCGCGAGCCGCAAGTTCACGCAGGACGACATGATCGCGGCGGCCAACCGCATCATCCAACCCTACTCGATCGACGTGAAGGAAGTGGTCTGGTGGTCGATCTACGACATCGGCCACAGCCTCACCGACAAGTTCGACGACGTGCCCGAAGGCTCGGACCGTTGCCCGCGCGTTTTCACCGCCGGCGACGCCTGCCACACCCACTCGCCCAAGGCCGGCCAGGGCATGAACGTGTCCATGCAGGACACATTCAACCTCGGCTGGAAACTGGTGCACGTGCTGCAGGGCCGGGCCGACCCCAGCCTGCTGCGCAGCTACAGCAAGGAGCGCCTGACCGAAGCCAAGCGCCTGGTCGAGACCGACCACGAATGGTCGCGCATCATGTCCGCGCCCACCACCCAGGCCGAGCGCGACGGCACCGAGGAGCCGCGCATCATCCGCCAGTTCAAGGCCAACCTCGAGTTCACGGGCGGCACCGCGGTGAAGTACGACACCTCCACCCTGTTCGCGCCGCCGACGCACCAGGCGCTCGCCCAAGGCGAAGAGATCGGCCGCCGCTTCCACTCGGCCCCCGTGGTGCGCCTGTCGGACGCGAAGCAGATGCAGCTCGGCCACGCCGCCGAGGCCGACGCACGCTGGCGCATCTACGCCTTCGCCGGCCAGGCGGACAGCTCCAACCCGGGCTCGGCGATCCACAAGCTCGCCGACTGGCTGGAGACCGATGCGAAGTCCCCGGTGGTCAAGCACACCCGAAAGGGCGAAGACATCGACGCGGTGATCGACGTGCGCGCCGTGTTCCAGCAGACCTTCGACCAGCTCGCCTACGAGCACATGCCCTCGCTGCTCAAGCCCAGGACCGGCCAGCTCGGCCTGCAGGACCACGAGAAGATCTTCTGCGTCGACCACAAGGGCGCGGGCGACATCTACGACATGCGCGGCATTGACCGCGAGAAGGGCTGCATGATCGTCGTCCGCCCCGACCAGTACATCGCCAATGTGCTGCCGCTGGACGGGTTAGACGAACTGTCGGCGTTCTTTGCCGGGGTGCTGCGCTGAGGTAGCGGGTTCTGGGTCTGGGCTGAGCACCCCGCACACTTCGGCGCAGACCGAAGCATGCGGGGGCCAGCCGGCCGCACAGTGGACACCCCGTTCCACTCAGCGACCGCCACCATGCCCATCACCTGCTTCATCCGCTACCAGATCGACCCCTTTCAGCGCGAGGCCTTCCGCCACTACGCCGAGGCCTGGGGCCGCATCATTCCCCGCTGCGGCGGCGAGCTGCTCGGCTACTTCCTGCCACACGAAGGCAGCAACGACATCGCCTGGGGCCTGATCGGCTTCGACAGCCTCGCTGCCTACGAACGCTACCGCGCCGTGCTGCGCAGCGACGCCGAAGGCCGCGCCAACTTCGAGATGGCGCAGGCGCAGCGCTTCATCCTGCGCGAAGAACGCACCTGGCTCGAAGACGTGGCCGGCACGCGCAACCAGCCCCGGCAGGTGGCGCCGTGATCGCGGTCATCTTCGAGGTCGAGCCGCACGAAGGGGCCGCGGCGGATTACCTCGACATTGCGGCGGCCCTGCTGCCCGAACTGCAGGCCACCGACGGCTTTGTGTCGGTGGAGCGGTTTGAAAGCCTCACCCAGCCGGGCAGCTACCTCTCGCTGAGCTTCTGGCGCGACGAGGCCGCGGTGCGCGCGTGGCGCTGCCAGGCGCACCACAGGGCCGCGCAGCAACAGGGGCGCTCGGCCGTTTTCGCGGGCTACCGGCTGCGCGTGGCCACCGTGCTGCGCGACTACGGCCTGCTCGACCGCACGCAGGCGCCCGCCGACTCGCGGGCTGCGCTACTCTGAGGGCCATGAC
>JAHIQV010000434.1 GCA_018903185.1 Gammaproteobacteria bacterium
CCAGGACGTGTTGCCGCTCACCCACCATCCGCCAGCCAGTGCCAGAAGACCCAGCGCACCGAGCCCCAACAGCCACCGCGCATAGAAAGCACAACGCCCCACCGGATACAGAACCGATGGGGCGTTGCGCATGATCAGGCCGTCAGACCCCTATCGCGGTCAACGGGCTCAGACGCGTTTGAACACCAAGGTGCCGTTGGTGCCACCAAAACCAAAGTTGTTCTTGATGGCGATATCGATCTTCATGTCACGCGCCGTGTTGGCGCAGTAGTCCAGATCGCACTCCGGATCCTGGTTGAAGATGTTGATGGTGGGCGGGCTCTTCTGTTCATTCAAAGCCAGGATGGTGAAAACGCTCTCAATACCACCCGCACCGCCCAGGAGGTGCCCGGTCATGGACTTGGTGGAGTTCACCACGGTCCTTTTGGCATGATCGCCCAGTGCCGCCTTGATGGCGTTGGTCTCGTTCAGATCACCCAGTGGCGTGGAAGTCCCATGCGCATTGAGGTAATCGACCTGATCAGCATTGACACCCGCATTCTTCAACGCCATCAGCATGGAACGGCGTGGGCCGTCCACATTGGGCGCGGTCATGTGGTATGCATCGGCACTCATGCCAAAACCCAACACCTCGGCATATATCTTGGCGCCCCGAGCCTTGGCATGCTCGTATTCTTCGAGCACCACCACGCCCGCACCTTCGCCCAGCACAAAACCGTCGCGGTCCTTGTCCCAGGGACGCGATGCGGTCGCAGGGTCGTCGTTGCGCGTGGACACCGCGCGGGCGGCGCAAAAACCGCCAACGCCCAGCGGCGACACCGTGGACTCCGAGCCACCGGCCAGCATCACGTCGGCATCGCCGTATTCGATCATCCGGGCCGACATGCCGATCGCGTGCAGACCCGTGGTGCAGGCCGTCACGATCGAGATGTTGGGGCCCTTGAACCCGAACTTGATCGAGACATGGCCAGAGATCATGTTGATGATCGAGGCGGGCACGAAGAACGGCGAAACGCGGCGCGGACCCCGGTTCATGAGTTCAGTGTGCGTGGCTTCGATCATCGGCAGGCCGCCGATCCCGGAGCCGATGTTGCAACCGATCCGGGTGGCCATTTCTTCACCCAGCGCATCACACGTGGGCAGACCGGAGTCCGCCACGGCCTGTGCGGCAGCTGCGATCCCGTAATGGATGAATGCGTCCATCGTGCGTGCTTCTTTCGAAGACATGTACGACTCGACATTGAAGCCCTTGACCTCGCCTGCGATCTGGCAGGTGAAATTTGACGCGTCAAACTTGGTGATGCGATCAATACCGGATTTGCCGGCAAGAATGTTGGCCCAGGACTCAGACACCGTGTTGCCCACGGGGCTGATGCATCCCAGGCCGGTCACGACGACGCGACGACGACTCATTGAATTCCCCCACGCATCAGGGTGCGTGAAATGCAATGCTTTCCCCGGGGAACCGTGCCCCATGGGAAGGCCCTGCGTTGGACCATGAAGGATCAGGCCTTCTGGTGCGCCATGGCGTAATCGATGGCGTTTTGCACCGTGGTGATCTTCTCGGCGTCTTCGTCCGGGATCTCGATACCGAATTCGTCTTCCAGGGCCATCACGAGTTCCACCGTGTCGAGCGAGTCGGCGCCCAGGTCGGCTACGAAAGATTTTTCATGCGTGACCTGGCCTTCTTCCACACCGAGTTGTTCGGCAATGATTTTCTTAACACGTGCTTCGATATCGCTCATAAGTCCCTCTGAGGGTGGTTGGATGACAGACCGTCATTTTAGCCGGGCTAGAGAGTGGCCTCCAGACGGCCCGCCGGACGGCTTTGTCGGCGTCGAAAATTGAATGGGGCGTCCTGCCTTCAGGACATGAACATGCCACCGTTGACATGCAATTCCTGACCTGTGACATATGCGGCCTGAGGGCTCGCGAGGTACGCCACAGCGTGCGCAATGTCGGCCGGTTTGCCCAGATGACCCAGCGGGATCTGGCCCAGCAGCGCCTTTTGCTGCTCTTCCGGCAACGTTGCCGTCATGTCGGTTTCGATGAACCCCGGCGCCACGCAATTGACCGTGATGTTGCGGCTGCCCAGCTCACGGGCCAGCGCGCGCGTCATGCCCGCCACACCGGCCTTGGCCGCCGCGTAGTTGGCTTGTCCGGGGTTGCCCGATGCGCCCACCACACTGGTGATGCTGATGATGCGGCCATAGCGCTGCTTCATCATGGGACGGATCACGGCGCGGCTCATGCGGAACACGGCCTTCAGGTTGGTGTCGAGCACGGCATCCCAGTCCTCGTCCTTGAGGCGCATGGCGAGCATGTCGCGCGTGATGCCGGCGTTGTTCACCAGCACCTGCAGTCCCCCATGCGCCTTGGTGATGTCGTCGATCAGGGCTTCAGCGGCAGCGGCATTGTTCACATCCAGCATCGCGCCGCGGCTGCCTGCGGCCGCACCGGGCACGCCTGCGAGCGCCTGGGTGATCCGGGCAGCGCCTTCGTCGCTGGTGGCGGTACCGATAACGATCAGACCACGCACCGCCAGTTCGTGCGCAATGGCCGCACCGATGCCACGCGTTGCACCCGTGACCAGGGCCACCTGGCCCGCATATTTGATTTCAGTCATGTGTTGTATCTCCGATCAGCTGACCAGCAGGTTTTTGACTTCGGCCAGTGTGGCCGGATCGTAAAGCGCCGCTCCCGTCAGCCCCGCATCGATGCGCTTGACCATGCCGGCCAGCACCTTGCCAGGGCCGCACTCCACCAGCGTGGTGATGCCGCGCTCCCGAATGGCACTCACGCATTCGACCCAACGGACCGGCCCGAAGGCCTGGCGGTACAGCGCATCGCGGATGCGTTCTGCATCGGTTTCAACGGCCACATCGATGTTGTTGATCAACGGAATCTGAGGCAGCGCAAAGGCGGTTGCCGCCAACTGCTCTTTCAGCTTGTCCGCGGCAGGCTTCATCAGGCTGGAGTGAAACGGAGCCGACACCGGCAGCGACAGCGCCCGCTTGGCGCCATGGGCCTTGAGGACTTCACAGGCCTTTTCGACAGCGGCCTTGCTGCCCGCAATGACGGTCTGCGCCGGATCGTTGAAGTTCACCGCCTCCACCACTTCCAGGCTGGCGCCGCCGAATGTGGCCTGCGCTTCGGCACAGCCCGCCATCACTTTCGCCGCATCCATGCCCAGAATGGCCGCCATCGCGCCGGTTCCTACAGGCACCGCGGCCTGCATCGCCGCCGCCCGAAAGCGGACCAGCGGAGCCGCCTGAGCCAGCGTCAGCACACCCGAGGCTACGAGCGCCGAATACTCGCCCAACGAATGACCGGCAACAACCGCAGGGACAGCGCCACCTTCGGCGCACCAGACGCGCCAGGCGGCCACACCGGCTACCAGCATCACCGGTTGCGTGTTGGTGGTCAGGGCCAGCGCCTCCTTGGGGCCTTGATTGATCAGGCGCGCCAGATCCTCGCCCAAGGCGTCCGAAGCCTCCTGCAGGGTTTCGCGCACGGCAGGGTGATCACCCCAAGCGTCCAGCATGCCAACGGATTGGGAACCCTGGCCCGGAAAGACAAAAGCAAAAGAAGTCATGGAAGATACAGAACTGTAAATGGGGCGGATGGCCAGCCTGGCGACACGCAGACTCAAAGATCGAGCAGCACGGCACCCCATGTGAAGCCGCCACCGACGCCTTCGAGCAGAAGGGTGTCACCCTTTTTCACCTGACCGGCACGCACCGCATGGTCGAGGGCCAGCGGGATCGAAGCCGCCGAGGTGTTGCCGTGCTGATCCACGGTGACCACGACCTTGTCCATGGACAATTTCAGCTTGCGGGCTGTGCTCTGCATGATCCGGATGTTGGCTTGATGAGGGATCAGCCAGTCGATATCGGCATCGCTGCGACCGGCCTTGGCCAACACCGCACGCGCCGTTTCCTCCAGCACACCCACCGCCAGCTTGAACACCGCCTGACCATCCATCTTGAGCAGGGGGTCCCCCAGGATCTCGCCGCCGGACACGTGCCCTGGAACACACAGGATGCCGGCGTGCTTGCCGTCCGCGTGGATGTCGGTGGCAAGAATGCCTGGCGTATCGCTGGCTTCCACCACGACCGCGCCCGCGCCATCACCGAACAGAACACAGGTGGTCCTGTCATTGAAATCGAGCAGACGGGAAAAAACCTCGGCGCCCACCACGAGCGCTTTCTTCGCGGTGCCTGTGCGAATCATCGCGTCAGCGACCGTGAGCCCGTAGATAAATCCGCTGCAAACGGCCTGCAGATCAAACACGGGACACCCCGAAATCCCCAGCTTGTGTTGCAGGATGGCCGCCGTGGACGGGAACACCATGTCCGGCGTAGAGGTAGCCACGATGATCAGATCGATGTCGATGCCATCCAACCCCGCAGCGTCCATGGCCTTGCGGCAGGCCTCGGCAGCCAGGTCGCTGGCAAAAACGCCGTCGGCGACAAAATGTCGTGCCCGGATACCGGTGCGCTCGACAATCCACTCGTCACTGGTTTCAACCCCGCCAGCGGCCAGTCGGTCGACCATGTCGGCGTTGGTCAGACGCTGAGGCGGCAGGCTGCTGCCGGTGCCGGAAATACGGGCGTAGCGTGTCATGCTGGTTGAAGGTGGCAAATTAAAGGGTGGGAATGCTTCTGATCTCGCTGGGCACCCCGGCTGGCGACAGCAGCGGCGCGGCGTGGGCGATGCGCTCCTGCACACTCTTCAGCAACCCGTTGTGGGCCGCATCATAAGCCCGCACCAGCGCTTGCTCGAAAGCAAAGGCATCGGCCGAACCGTGGCTCTTGAAAACAAGGCCGCGCAGTCCCAACAGTGCGGCACCATTGTACCGACGGTGATCCACCCGTTTTTTAAAAGACGATAAGACCGGATAAGCGACGATAGCCGCCATTTTCGTCAGAATGTTCTTTGAGAACGCTTCACGGATGAGGCCACTGATCATTGTCGCCAGGCCCTCGCTGGCTTTGAGCGCCACATTGCCCACAAAACCATCGCATACCACGATGTCCGCGCTGCCCTTGAAGATGTCATCACCTTCAACGTTACCGAAAAAATTCAAGTCACCGGTGTTCGCCGCATTTCGCAGCAGGACCCCCGCTTTTTTGATCACTTCGCTGCCTTTGATCACCTCTTCGCCGACGTTGAGCAATCCCACGGTGGGCTCGGGCTTGCCCGTGATCGCAACCACCAGAGCCGACCCCATGACAGCAAACTGCAACAAATGCTCGGCCGTGCAATCCACGTTGGCGCCCAGATCCAGGACCGTGGTCGCGCCACCGCGTGCGTTGGGCAACTGACTGGCAATCGCTGGCCGGTCAATGCCATCCAGGGTTTTGAGCAGGTAGCGGGAAATGGCCATGAGCGCACCCGTGTTGCCTGCCGACACCGCCGCCTGCGCAGCGCCATCCTTGACCTGCTGGATCGCGACCCGCATGGAAGAATCTTTCTTCTTGCGCAGCGCGATTTCAATCGGATCGTCCATGGCGACCACTTCGCTGGCGGGCACCACGCGACAGCGCACGTTGTTGAGCAGCTGAGGCCGGGACTTCTTCAACACCTCGGGCTGACCCACGAGCAACAGATGGGCCTGCGGATGGCTGGCCAAAAAGGCCTCGCAGGCTGGCAAGGTCACCCCCACGCCAACGTCTCCACCCATGCAATCCACAGCAACGGTGATCATGCAAACATCTCAGTGGTGGCGCCCCAAAGCGCCACAAGAATGAAAAAAGCCCGCATGGCACATGCGGGCCTGTTCAAGTACAGCGGTCTCCACCCCGGACGCGGTATCGCGACGGGATCGGCGACCCGCCGTCACTTTAGGCTTCGGACTTGTTCTTCAGTACCTGGCGGCCACGGTAGAAGCCGTTGGGGCTGATGTGGTGGCGCAGGTGCACTTCACCGGTGGTCGGCTCAACGGCAATGCCGGGCACGTTCAGCGCATTGTGCGAGCGGTGCATGCCGCGCTTGGAAGGGGACTTTTTGTTTTGCTGGACGGCCATGGTGGGCTCCTGAATTCAATAGGGTCAATCGGGGTGCGCCTAGGGTTCGCCTACCACCATATTCGTGTACACCGTACACCTCACAGTGAAATCGATACCAGCGCAAAGCCAAGCATTATAGCCCGAAGATCACCCTGCGTCACTTTTTCAGGCGGGACAACGCCGCAAACGGGTGCGGGCGCTCTTCTTCTGCAGGGCCGTCTGCGGCGGCCACATCGCCGGACTGCATGGACACCGGCACCGGACAGGCGTCGTGCATCGGCACCAGCGGCAACGCCATCA
>JAHIQV010000435.1 GCA_018903185.1 Gammaproteobacteria bacterium
CACGCACGTTGCCCGGCCAGGTGTGTTGCAGCAGGGCGGCCTCGGCGGAGGGGTCGAGCGTGGTGGGCGGTTTGTTGTAGCGCTTGGTGAACACGGTGGCGAAATGTTGCGCAAGCAGCCAGAGATCGCTGCCGCGGGCGCGCAACGGTGGCACGCGGACCGCAAACACGCGCAGCCGGTACAGCAGGTCGGCGCGGAACTGCCCGGCGCGCGTCATCGCCTCCAGATCGCGGTTGGTGGCGGCCACGACGCGCACATTGATCAACCGGTCGGTCACGGCACCCAGCCGCCGCACCCGGAGGTTTTCCAGCACGCGCAACAGCTTGGCCTGCAGGCTCAGGTCCAGCTCGCCGATCTCGTCGAGGAACAGGGTGCCGCCATCCGCCGCTTCGAAGAGCCCGATGCGCCGTTCAGCGTGATCGCCGCCTTTTTCGTAACCGAAGAGTTCGCCCTCCATCAGGTGCGCGGGCAGCGAGGCACAGCTGACTTCGACAAAGGCGCCCTTGGCCCGCGGCCCCGAAAAGTGGCAGGCCCGGGCCACCAGCTCCTTGCCGGAGCCCGTCTCGCCGCAGATCAGGATGGGTGCCACCGGGGAGGCGTCGGACGGTTCGTTCTGGATCAGGACCTGGATCAGTTCGCGCAAGGCCTGGATGGGACGTGATTCGCCCAGGATGCATTCGATGCCGCCGTGTTCGGCTTCGCGGCGCTTGTAGTAGTCGAGTTCGCGCCGGGCGTTGGCCTCCGCCAGGGCGCGGTCGATCACGTCTTTCAGGGTCTTGAGCGGGACCGGCTTGGTGAGCAGGTCGAAGGAGCCCGCCTTCATGGCATCGACCGCCACCGCCACGTTGGCATGCCCCGACACCATCACCGTGCGCACCTGGTCGTCGTTGCGGTGCAGCTCGCGGATCACTTCGAGTCCGTTGATGCCGGGCAACTGGTAGTCCACGATGGCCACGTCGGGCATGAGACGGCGCGCCGCCTCCAGGCCCGCGACCCCATCGCTGGCAATTTCCACCGTGTGGTGGTGTTGCTGGAAGAAGCGTGCGATGTTCTTGGCCAGCATCGGCTCGTCTTCGATGACCAGTAGGGTTGCCATGGTGCAGCTCTCGGGTTGGGGCTTTCAGGCCGGTTGGGTCAGGCAGGGCGCGGAACGGGGCAGCAGAATTTCGACGCTGGTGCCTTGCGGGGTGGCCGGCGCCAGCGTGAGGTGGCCATGCCACTGCTCGACCATGCGTTTGACAAGGGCCAGACCGATGCCCAGGCCGCCGCCCTTGGTGCTGAAGAACGGGCGGAAGAGGCGCTTCTGCACTTCGTCCGAGATGCCGGTGCCGCTGTCGGCGAGGCGCAGCCCGGCCAGGGTGGGCGTGCTGCACCAGCTGATGTCCAGGTGGCCCCCGCCGGGCATGGCCTCGATGGCGTTGGCCATGATGCTCAGCAGGATCTGGCGCAGGGTGGCCGGGTGGGCATCGACCTGCAGGGCCCTGGTGTTTTCTACATTCCAGACGATGTGTCGGCGGGTCATTTCGGGGGCCATCTCCAGCAGGCAGGTCTCGACCAGCGTGCCCAGATCCACCGCTTCGGGCTGCAGCTGGGGCGCCTGCGACACGTGCACCAGCTCCGTGATCCAGCGGTCGGCCCGGTCCACCGCGTCGATCACGCCTTCGCTCACTTCGCTGATCTCGTCTTCGTCGAGGTGGCCGCCGTTCATCAGTTCGGCCGCCGAGCGGATGGATGCCAGCGGGTTGCGCAGGTTGTGGGCCACGGCACTGGCGAGCTCGACCGCCGAAGCCAGGCTTTGCGCTTCGGTCAGGCGCAGCTGCTGGTCGCGCAGGGTCTTGTCGGCATGGGCCACGATCCAGTACAGGGTGACAAAGAGGCCGATGGCACACAGGAAGCAGGCGATCCAGAGCTGCTGGAGGCCGCGGTGGATCGCGGCGTTGAGCTGGGTGGGCCGCTTGTAGACCTCCATGACACCCAGCACCCGGTCGCTGTCCCGGGCCAGGATCGGGATGTAGGTTTCCACAAAAAAGCCGTCTTGCGTCGACATGCCGACGTGTTCCGTCTTGCGGTCGTGGAAGACTTCTTCGAGGTTGACGTCTTCCGCGTGCACTTCGAGACGGCCCGTGAGCGCGGTGTCGAGCTCGGGGTTGTCGTCAAACCGCTTGCCGACCAGGCTCTTGTTGGTGGACCAGAGCACCGACTTGTCGAGCCCGTAGGCGTTCGAGCGCACGGTGTCGCTCATGGCGACGATGTGCTCCATGGAGCGCAGGAAGCGCTGGCGCAGCTCGGGATCGGCGGGATTGGCCAGGAACTCGGCCGACCGGTCGGTCGTCAGCAGGTTCTGCATGAAGGCCCCGGTGACCTCGCCCTCGCGCTGCAACATGCGTTCGGTCAGCACGTTGGACAGCACCAGCCCGAGCACGATGGCAATCGCCGAGATCACAAGCAGGCTCGCCAGCGCGAACCGTTTGCGCAGGTTCAGCGGCTGTGGTGGCCTCAGGATCTCGGAGACGGTCATTTGGTTTAACCCGGTGTCCAGTTCCGTTGCGCAGCGAAATCGGTGTGTACGGTTGGTTACATTGCCAGTGCCCCCATGGGCTGTCAATACCAAGAACTGGGTATCTTGTGCAACAAATGAAGCGGGCGCCGGACCGGCAAAAAGTGGTTGCTGGCGCGCACTTCCCACCTGCTGCGTTGCCGGCTGATCGGCGGGGTGCCTGTGCGACTCTTTGTAACGATCGGGGCGTGGTACGGCCCTTCATCCGGTGGACGGAATCCATCATGATCGGCCGCCTGGACGCCGACAGAGGGCACCCTTTTTGCCCACGCGGACCATGAGGGTTCGATCAGAGGCTGAGGGCGTTGGCATGATGAGCACCTTGATTCACGAAACCGGAACCATGAACGCCGAGCCCAACGTCCCTTCCGCCGACATCCCGCAGCCGCTCAAGGGCCTGCGCGTGGTCGAGTTCACCCACATGGTCATGGGCCCCACCTGTGGCATGGTGCTGGCCGACATGGGGGCTGAAGTCATCAAGGTCGAGCCGATCGACGGCGACCGCACGCGCCACCTGCTGGGCTCGGGCGCGGGCTTCTTCCCGCTCTTCAACCGCAACAAGAAAAGCATCGCCATCGACCTGCACAGGCCCGAGGGCGCCGAGCTGGCGCGCAAGCTCGCGGCCGGCGCCGATGTGGTGGCCGAGAATTTCAAGCCCGGCACCATGGGCAAATACGGGCTCGACTACGCGGCCCTGTCGCAGGTGAACCCGCGCTGCATCTACATCAGCCTCAAGGGCTTTCTGCCCGGCCCCTACGACCACCGCACCGCGCTGGACGAGGTGGTGCAGATGATGGGCGGCCTGGCCTACATGACCGGGCGCCCCGGCGATCCGCTGCGCGCGGGCACCAGCGTGAACGACATCATGGGCGGCATGTTCGGCGCCATTGGCGCGCTGGGTGCGCTGATCCAGCGCGGCATCACCGGCAAGGGCCAGGAGGTGCAGAGCGCGCTGTTCGAGAACAACGTGTTCCTCGTCGGCCAGCACATGCTGCAGTACGCCATCACCGGCCAGGCGGCCGCGCCCATGCCCGAGCGCATCTCGGCCTGGGCGGTGTACGACGTGTTCACCGTGAAAGACGGCGAGCAGATTTTCCTGGCCGCCGTGAGTGACGCGCAGTGGACCACCTTCTGCGATGCGCTGGGTTTTGCCGACCTCAAGGCCGACCCGCGTTTCCCCGACAACAACGCCCGCGTGAGGCAACGCCCGCAGCTGCTGCCCATCCTGCGTGAGCGGCTGGCCGGGCGCAGCGCCGCCGATCTGGCCGCGCTGTTTGAACGGGTCGGCTTGCCCTTCGCCCCCATCCGCAAGCCCGAGGAGCTGTACGACGACGAACACCTGCTGGCCACCGGCGGCCTGGCCGACATCACCCTGCCCGACGGTGCGCGCGCCGGCCAGACCGCCAAGACCACGCTGTTTCCCTTCACCATGGACGGTCACCGCCTGGGTGTGCGCCTGCAGCCGCCCACCCTGGGGCAGCACACGGTGGAGTTGCTGCAGGCTTTAGGCTATGCCGAAGCCGATATCCAGCGCCTGCATGCCCAGCGCGTGGTCGCTGGCTGAGGGAGGCGCCATGCCCAACGCCCCCCAGGTTCACATCAGCGAAGTCGGCCCGCGCGACGGGCTGCAGTCCGTCCAGACCGTCATGTCCACGGCCGACAAGTGCCGCTGGATCGATGCGCTGGCCGCGGCCGGTCTGCGCGAGATCGAGGTCGGATCCTTCGTGCCCGCCAGGCTGCTGCCGCAGATGGCCGACGTGGCCGAGGTGGTGGGCCACGCGCGCACGCTGCCTGGCCTGTGCGTGATGGCGCTGGTGCCGAACCGGCGCGGCGCACAAGCCGCGCTGGCCGCGGGCGTGCACAAGCTCACCCTGCCGGTCTCGGCCAGCGAAGCGCACTCGCTGGCCAATGTGCGCAAGACGCGCGGGCAGATGCTGGCCGAGTTGCGCGAGGTGATCGCGCTGCGCAACGCCGAGGCGCCCGGGGTGCCGGTGGAGGTGGGCCTGTCCACTGCGTTTGGCTGCACGCTGCAGGGCGCGGTGGATGAAGACGACGTGATCCGCCTCGCGCTCGCCTGTGCGGACGCGGGCGTGGACGAAG
>JAHIQV010000436.1 GCA_018903185.1 Gammaproteobacteria bacterium
CGCCACGCCGGCTCAGACGCCGGCCAACGCCGCAGCACCCGCCGCCGCTGGCGCACCCGCTGCCGCCGCCGCGTCCACCCGCAGCAAGTGGATGGGCCCGATCGCCGGCCTCGCCGCCGGCCTGGGCCTGGCCGCGCTCGCCTCGCACCTCGGTTTTGGCGAAGGCCTGGCCAACATGCTCATGATCGGCCTGCTGGTGGTGGCCGCGTTCGCCGCCTTCCGCTTCTTCATGGCCAAACGCGCCGCCTCGCAAGGCGGTGGCGCGGCCTACGCCGGAGCGGGCGCGGGTGCTGGCAACGCGGGTAACAACGCCTTCCGCATGCCCTCGACCCCGGCCAGCCATGGCGGCACGGGCTTCAGCCAGGGCGGCTCCATGATCGGCGCCAACCTGCAACAACCCGCCAGCACCATCCCGGCCGACTTTGACGTGCCCGCCTTCGTGCGCAACGCCAAGGTCAACTTCATCCGCCTGCAGGCCGCCAACGACGCGGGCAACCTCGACGACATCCGCGCCTTCACCACGCCGGAGATGTTTGCCGAGATCCAGATGGACATCCGCGAACGCAACGGCGCCACGCAGGAAACCCGCGTGCTCGACCTCGAAGCCAGCGTGCTGGAAGTGGCCGAAGAAGACGCCATCTACGTGGTCAGCACGCACTTCACCGGCCGCGTGCAGGAAGACGGCGCCGACCCCGAAGACATCAACGAAGTCTGGCACCTGACCAAGCCCCGCCAAGGCAACGGCGGCTGGGTGCTGGCCGGCATTCAACAAATCACCTGACCCGCACAAGTTTCCCGAACTCCTCATTGCCCCGGCCCACGCGCCGGGGTTTTTTTTTGTCTGTCTGTGCATGGTCGGGGGCATCTGGGATGCCAGGCACCAGGTTTTTGTTCGCGCGACAATACGTACCCGACCAAGGACACCGCCCCCCTGCTACAAGAAGCTCGTCTGGAGCTAAGGCACCTCAGCACCTGAGAACGCCAGACTGATCTGTTGCGTGATGTCAATGAATCGGTCAATGTCGGCCGCCGAATTGCAATGCAGCGGCGAAACCCGGATGGCACCTTCCAGGCCAAACGATTCAAGCATGCGCTTTGAATACAGGCTCGTCGACACCCGCTCGTAGACGATGACGCCGCGCTTCTCGTATTCCCGAACAGCCTGGGCATGCTCCAGGTTGTCGATGCCCATGGCGAGGATCAGATCGCGCTTGGTCAGGTCCTCGTGGTCGAGGAAGACGTGAACGCCATCAAGGTGCCTTAGACCTGAACGCCCGTCACCGCCGTTCAGCAGTCGAGCCAACAGAGCCCGCTCATGCAGTTCGATCCGCTCGATGCCGTGGACGAAGAGTTCGCGCCGGTCACCGCTCTGGATGAACTGGCCGCCAATCCAGCACACATAGTTCACGATCTCGGTCACGACGCCGAACTGCCACGGTGCAGAACTTCCCAGGTCCCAGAAGTCCTTTTTCTTGCCGGCCAGTTTGTGATGGGGAAGCTGTGCGGCGCGATCCGACACCCACGACATGCCGGAGCCCCGGCAACCGAAGAATTTGTAGGGCGCGATGTTGATGCCGTCCACCGGCGTCTTCTGCAGATCGATCAGGCCGTGTGGCGCATGCTGCACCGCGTCCACGACGATGTAGAGATCGGGTTTGACAGCGCGGGCCTGCTGGACGATCGCCTGGATGTCGAGTTTGGCGCCCGAGATGTTGGACGCGTAGATCACGCTCAGAAACGCCGTATCCTGATCGATCAGGCCGACGATGTCTGCCACATCGACACCGCCGGTGACGGGGTTGGACCTGGCCACCCGCAGTTCCTTGCCGAGCCGCTGGGCATACAAGGTCAGCGCATCGAACGAGGACGGGTGTTCGAGGACCGTCGTCACCATGTTCGTGCCCGGAATGTTCTCGGCCACGGCCCGCACCATGTCGAACATGGCGCCCGAGGCCGTCAGCGAAGCATAGACGCTGCCGCCCTGTGCATTGAGGATCGTGCGCAGGTCGGCCGTGCCGTCGGCCTGGACTTTCTGCAGAAACAGGGACAGTTCGTGGATGCGCTCAGGGCAGTCGGGCAGCGCGTCGATCTGGGCGAAGCGTTCGACCGCCGACTTGAGACGGAACGATCCACCCGCGTTGTCGAAGAACAGGCGCTCACGGCCGTTCATGTCGTGATCAACGTAGTGAAAACGTTCCTTGATCTGTTGTGTCAGTGCCTCGGGAAAGAGGATGCCTTGGCTGGTGTTCATGGTGCTGGCTGGTGGGTCTTGATGGGCGGTTTCAGTGCGCGCGCAGATCGGACAGGAACTTCTGTGCACGCGGGCTTTGTGGTCGGCTGAAGAAGTTCTCGGGCGTGTCCACTTCGACCAGGCGGCCTGCGTCCATGAACCAGACCTTGTCGGCCACTTCCCTGGCGAAGTTCATTTCGTGGGTCACGCACATCATGGTCATGCCCTCGCGCGCCAGGCTCTTCATGACCTGCAACACCTCGCCCACCATCTCCGGGTCGAGTGCGCTGGTCGGTTCGTCGAACAACATGGCCGGCGGGTCCATGGCCAGTGCACGCGCGATCGCCACGCGCTGCTGCTGTCCGCCGGAAAGCTGCCCCGGGTACGAATCGGCCTTGGCCGCCAGGCCAACGCGATCCAGCAGTTCGGTCGCGCGTTGACGGGCCTGCGCCTTGCTCTTGCCGAGCACACTCGTGGGCGCCAGCATGAGGTTCTCGACCACCGACAGGTGCGGAAACAGGTTGAAGCTCTGGAACACGAACCCGACGTGGCTGCGAAACCGGTTCAGATCGATCTTGGGGGAATGAATGTCCTGTCCGTCGAACTGAATCTTGCCGCCCTGAATCTCTTCCAGGCGGTTCACGGTCCGGATCAGCGTGGACTTGCCCGAGCCCGAGGGGCCGCAGACCACGATGACTTCGCCCTTCGAGACTTGGGCGTTGATGTCGGTCAGCGCCTGGAAGTGGGGGCCGTACCACTTGTTGACGGCGTTGAAGACGATCATCTTCTGGCCGCTCGCGGCAGCAGAGGTCTTTTCCATGATGAACCTTTGTGAAAACGAAAGGGTGTTACTCAATCGCCTGGACCATCGGGGTCGCAGGCGCTGCGGCGCGAGACCGGGTTCCGTTGAGACCCGCGCGCTTGCTGGCAATGCGCTTTTCCAGGTGGCGTGCCAGCTGGGTCAGGGAGAAACAGAGCAGGAAGTAGATGCCCGCCAGGATGATGAAGACCTGGAACGGTTGGGTGAGCAGGGTGTTGTTGACCTGGTTGGCCGCGAAGGTCAGCTCGTTGACGCTGATGACATAGCCCAGCGAGGTTTCCTTGATGGTCGAGACGAACTGGCTGACCATGGCCGGCACCATGTTGTAGAGCGCCTGGGGCAGCACCACTTTGAAGGTGGTCTGCATGTGGCTCAGACCCAGCGCGCGGGAGGCCTCTGTCTGTCCATGCGGGAGCCCCTCGATGCCGGCCCGGACCACTTCCGCCAGGTAGGCCGCCTGGTAGATGACCAGCGTGACCACCATGGTCGTGAAGCCACTCACCGTTCGACCGATCAGCGCGGGCAGGAAAAAATACACCCAGAAGATGAACATGATGAGGGGCACACCCCGCACCACATAGACCACCGCTGTGGCAGGCGCACGCAACCAGCGGATCGGGCTGACCCGGGCCAGCGCCAGAAGAACGCCCAGGGGAAAGGCCAGGATCAGGCCAAGGAAGGACAGCACCAGCGTGATCGCCAGGCCACCGAGTGGACCGTTCGGGTACTGCCCGACCAGCAGCAGGGTCCAGTTGTCGCGAAGGATGATCAGAAAATCGTTCACACCACTTACCTCGTCGGAATGCGCAGGCTGCGCTCGATCCACGCGCCGGCGGCCATGATCAGCAGCGAGACGAGCAAATAGGCCGCCGTCGCGAACAGGTACACCTCGACCGTGCGAAACGACTGGCTCTCGATCTCCCGGGTGGCGTAAGTCAGCTC
>JAHIQV010000437.1 GCA_018903185.1 Gammaproteobacteria bacterium
AATCCACCTGCATCAACACACTGACCCAGCAAAAGCGCCTGGCTTTTGCATCGAAGACGCCTGGACGCACGCAAAGCATCAACCTGTTCTCGCTGGGCAAGCAGGGGCAGACCGACGCCGTGCTGGCCGACTTGCCGGGTTATGGGTACGCTGCGGTGCCGCGCGAAGCCAAGCTGCGCTGGCAGCGCGTGATGGGCAACTACCTCATGACGCGCGAAAACCTCAAGGCCGTGGTGTTGCTGTGCGACCCCCGCCTGGGTTTGACCGAACTCGACGAAATCCTGCTCGACGTGATCCGCCCGCGGGTACAAAGCGGCCTGAAGTTCGTGATCCTCTTGACCAAGTCGGACAAGCTCACGCGTGCCGAGGCCAACAAGGCCCTGTCCATTGCGAAGCTGCAGTGTGGCGGTGGTGAAGCCCGCCTGTTTTCCGCGCTCAAGAAGCAGGGGCTGGACGAGATGGCGCGGCTCCTGTGGGACTGGACCCATGGCGAGGCCGTGGCGCCCATGGAGCCAGCCGCCGAAAAAGCGGTGGAAGACGACGAGCCTCCGGCGCTCGACTGAGCCGACTGGGCAGAACCCGCCGTCAGTCAGGCCTTCACCGGCGTTCAGCTCCGTGCATAGGGCGACGCTTCGCCGGCCGGTCGCGTCTTGAAGCGCTTGTGCACCCAGTAGTACTGCTCGGGCATGGTGGCGATCATCTGCTCCAGGCGCTGGTTCATCAACGCGGTGTCGGCCACCGCGTCGCCGCCGGGATAACCATCCCAGCCCGGCAGCACCTCCACGTCGTAACCACTGGGTGTCATCCTGCTGATGACCGGCACCACGCGCGCACGCCCCATCTGGGCCAGCCTCGGCAGGGTGGGCACGGTGGCGGTGCTCACACCGAAAAACGGCACGAACACCGACTCTGCCGGTCCCATGTCCATGTCCGGCAAGAGGTACAGCACCTCCCCCGCGCGCAGCGCCTGCACCAGCGAGCGCATGCTCTGGTGCTTTTCGACCAGCCTGACTGAGCCGTACCGCAGCCGACCGGCCCGAATCCATTGATCCACGGCCACATTGCGTTGACGGGCATACAGGCTGATGAACCTGCGCGGAAACCCCAAGGCCAGTGCGGTTCCGCCGGCGTCCAGTCCTACAAAGTGCGGCGCGAACACCAGAATCGGCCCGTCGGTGGCCAGTTCATGGACCGACCCGACCAGCCTCAGGCGGCGCCGGGTCACCGCTTCACTGGCTTCCCAGACCCAGCTCCGGTCCAGCCAGGATTGCGCGAAATACACAAAATGCCGGCGCACAGCGCGGTTGCGCTCAGCCTCGCTGTCCTGAGGGAAACACAGCGCCCAGTTGGTGCGGGCAATGCCCCGGCGTCGGCCCGCCACCGAGTGGAGCAACTGCCCCGACAGCCACCCCAGGCCGCGCACCCATGGCAGAGGCAATCTGGCCAGCAGGCGCATGAAACCCACGCCCAGTCGACCACCCCAGGTTTTGGAGCCCGATGGACTGTGATGAGTTGGGGGGGGGGTTGTGGACATGAATGACTGCGGTGAGCACCGGGGGACGTTTCAGCGCCGGGGCGCGGCGCCGGTGTCCGGGGACTCGGGTTGACGGGGTTGCTTGTAGCGGTCGTACGACCAGAGGTACTGCGCCGGCGATTCTCGCACCAGCGACTCCATGGCCTGATTGATCTGCAAAGCAGCCGTTTGCGGGTCACTGCTCAGGCCGTGCTCAGCCAGACCCGGGAAGGGGCGCACATGCACCAGGAACCCGCGCCCCCAAGAGAGCCGCTCGCCCCAGATCAACACCGGCTGCACGCCCGGTGTCCGTGCCAGGCGTGCCGACAAGGTCATGGTGTAGGCCTCACGCCCGAAGTACGGCGCCCACACGCCTTGGCCCGCGGGCGGCACCTGATCCGGCAGCAGCCCCACGGCCTGCCCGGTCTTGAGCGCCTTGATGAGCTGTTTCACGCCGGCCAGCGTGGTCGGCGCCGTCAACAGGCCCGGACGCTCCCGGGAATGGGCCACCAGATCCCGCAGCCAGGGTTGGCGCGACGGGCGAAACAGCACGGTGGTGGTCATGCGGTCACCGAAACGCTGTGCCACCGCCTGCGCCGTGATTTCAAAACAACCCAGGTGCGGTGTCAGGAACAGCACGCCAGAGCCGTGGGCCATCGCCGCTTCGATCAGGGAAGCCCCTTCCCAGCCCACCTTCATCGGGGCTCCCAACCACAACCGGGTGGTTTCTACGGCCATCTTGCCCGCTTCGCCCACCGAAGCCAGCGCCACCCCGCGGGAAAAACCGGCCTGGCGAACATGGGCCATCAAGCGGCGCCGGTAGCGGGGCGACAGCAGAAAGCTCAGCCAGCCCACCACCCAGCCTGCAGCGTGCAGCACAGGCAGCGGCATGAGCGAGAAAAAGCGGAAAAGCAGTTGAATGAAGACGGTCACGAATTGCTCAAGAGGCCTGCATGGCCGTCGAAATATACCGGTGGTGGGCGCACAACCGGTGGCAGCAAAAGGGCATGGTTGCAGCACGGCTACCGAAACCCACGTTTGATCTAAAATCCTCCCATCGCCGAGTTATTGAACTAATTGCGGGGCGATTCACAAATTCCGCTAAAGCGTTCGCCGAACCCAGAAGACCGGCAACGCCGATCAACCAACTCTGGAGTTTATACATGGCGAACGACTTTCTCTTCACTTCCGAATCCGTCTCTGAAGGCCACCCCGACAAGGTGGCTGACCAGATTTCCGACGCGATACTCGATGCAATCTTCAAGCAGGACCCGCGCAGCCGCGTGGCCGCCGAGACCCTGACCAACACCGGCCTCGTGGTGCTGGCGGGCGAGATCACCACCAACGCGCACGTCGACTACATCCAGGTCGCGCGTGACACGATCAAGCGCATCGGCTACGACAACACCGAGTACGGCATCGACTACAAGGGCTGCGCCGTGCTGGTGGCCTACGACAAGCAGTCGAACGACATCGCGCAGGGCGTGGACCACGCGTCCGACGACCACCTGAACACCGGCGCCGGCGACCAGGGTCTGATGTTTGGCTACGCCTGCGACGAGACGCCCGAACTGATGCCTGCGCCGATCTACTACGCGCACCGACTGATGGAGCGCCAGGCCCAGCTGCGCAAGGACGGTCGCCTGCCTTTCCTGCGACCCGACGCCAAGAGCCAGGTGACGATGCGCTATGTGGACGGCAAGCCGCACAGCATCGACACCGTGGTGCTGTCCACCCAGCACAGCCCGGACCAGAGCGAGAACCAGCACCAGATGAAGGCCTCGTTCACCGAAGCCATCATCGAAGAAATCATCAAACCGGTGCTGCCCAAGGAATGGCTGCAGAACACCAAGTACCTGATCAACCCGACCGGACGTTTCGTCATCGGCGGCCCGCAGGGCGACTGTGGCCTGACCGGCCGCAAGATCATTGTCGACACCTACGGCGGCGCCTGTCCGCACGGCGGTGGCGCGTTCTCCGGCAAAGACCCCAGCAAGGTCGATCGCTCAGCGGCCTACGCCGCGCGCTACGTGGCCAAGAACATCGTCAAGGCCGGCCTGGCCAAGCAGTGCCAGATCCAGGTGGCCTACGCCATTGGCGTGGCCAAACCGATGAACGTGACGGTCTACACCGAAGGCACGGGCGTGATACCGGACGAGGCGATCGCCGCGCTCGTGAGCGAGCACTTCGACCTTCGCCCCAAGGGCATCATCCAGATGCTCGATCTGCTGCGCCCGATCTACGAAAAGACAGCCGCCTACGGTCACTTCGGCCGAGAAGAGCCCGAGTTCGCTTGGGAGCTGACAGACAAGGCGCAGGCACTGCGCGCAGCGGCCGGACTCCAATAAATCCATCGACCACCCTGACCGTCCGGGGACTTGCCCCGTGTCGGGCAAAGCCCATGCCGGGGCTCCACCGTGGCTGCACGCAACCCAGTCTGCGCCAGGGCATGAGTTCGTTTTCTGAACATGCGTCCCACGGTTTCTCGACTCACGCTGCCCAGGCCAGGCTCCTGGCGTGCGGCGTGTTCGAGTTCCACCATCGTCCAGCGCTGGCGGCCTGTGGGGCGCCGAACATGCCAGCGCGGTCACGCGTGCTTCTGCGTCCGAGTCGTACTGGCGAGGCCGCGCCGGCACACGACAATACCCCCGTATATCGATTGGCGATGTCCGAAGTGTGTTCCTGTTTCTTGAGTTACGTGTTCCTATCTCAGGATGGCGGATCTGTCAGCAAGCACCAGCAATCAACCGGAAGCCTCCACGTACCTGCCCCGGGGGTGCTGGAGCGAACACTTGTAACCCCAGCGCTACAGGCGCAGACTCTTCTGGGTTTTCAGCATGGTGACCGATATCATGAACAGATGATTCTTGCTGTGCATCGCATCGACTTGGAGCTTTGAACCATGAAAAACCCTGACCGCCCGGACCGGAACGACAACGCCATCCCCGAACTTGAGCGGCTGGTGGCCGAGCGCACTCAAGCACTGGAGCAGGCACTGGCCCGTGCCCAGGCGCTCTACGAACAAGCCCCCTGTGGCTACCTGTCGCTCGACGGTGAGCTGCGCTTGGTCAACATCAACCAAACCCTGTTGAACTGGCTGGGCTACGAGCGCGAAGAGGTGCTCAGCAAACTGGATCTTCTTGCCCTGGTCGATGCGTCGTGCCGCACGCTGTTGCAGACACGCATGGAATTGCTGCGCCATTCAGGCCGCAGCGAGCCCATGGAAGTCGAAATCCGCCGCAAGGACGGCAGCCAGTTCCACGCCCTGTTCTTGTCCACCGCCGTGTTCGACGAGCAGGGACGATTCCTGCACACCAACACCAACGTGATGGACATCAGCGACCGCAAGGCGGTTGAGCTGCGGGTGGCCGCCCACAACAGCTTCCTGCAGAACATCACCGACCGTATTCCGGTGCGCCTGGCCTACTACGACAAAGATCTGATCTGCCGTTTTGCCAACATTGCCCACGCCAGCCGGTACGGCAAACAGCCGAACGAGATGGTGGGCACGCACCTGAGCCAGTTTGTGCGCCCCGAACTGTTGCCCGAAATCCTCCCGCACGTGGCCGAGGCGCTCAGTGGCAAACCCCACAGCTTCGAGGCCGAGCGTGTGGACAAGAACGGCTCGCTCAACTACTACGAGATCCACTACATTCCGGATTTTCGCTACGGTGAAGTCGAGGGTATCTTCATCGAACTGCACGACATCACCGAACGTCGGCGCACCGAGGAGTTCGTGCTGGAAGCCAACCGCGACCTCGAAGAGCGCGTGCGTGAGCGCAGCGCCGAGCTGTTCCAGAGCGAGCAACGCTACCGCCTCATGGTCGATGCCCTCCAGGACTACTGCGTCTACTTCGTGAACGAAGACGGCGCCGTGACCGATTGGACCGAGAGCGCACAGCGTTTGCATGGCCATACCCGCTCGCAGATGCTGGGCAAACCCTACTCGCAACTGCTGGCCGCCGCCGACGCAGGCGAGGAAGCGGTCGATCCGGCCCAGGCGTTGCTCTCGGCCAAGGCCCACGGCCAGTGGGAATCCCGGGGCTGGCAGCTGCGCAACGATGGTTCGCGCTTCTGGGCCCACACGGTGCTCACCGCTTTGCGCAACGAGGCAGATGAACTGCAGGGTCTGTCCTGCATCACGCGCGACATGACCGCGGCCAAAAGCCTGGAGGATGTGATGAAGGATCTCAATCACGAACTCGAAAAGCGTGTGGCAGAGCGCACGCACGAGCTGGTAACGGCCAACAAGCATCTGGATGTGTTCTCGCACATGGTGTCTCACGACCTGCGTGCGCCCCTGCGCCACATCGCCAGCTTCGTCAGCCTGCTGCAGGAGCAGATGGGCGAATCCAGCGACGGCCTGGCGCTGCAATACCTCAACTCGATCGCGAAGGCCAGCAAACGCATGAGCATCATGATCGAAGGCCTGCTCGAATACGCGCGCCTGGGGCGGGTTGCCATCGAGTCGCAGCCCGTGCCACTGGCGCCGCTGGTCGGCGGCGTGATTGCGCATCTGAAACAGGAAAACCCCACCCGTTTCATCGAATGGGTGGTGGAGGAAGATCTGCCGATCGTGCGTGGCGACGCCATGTTGCTGGCCGAGGTGTTCAGCAACCTGCTGAACAATTCGGTGAAATACACCCGCCCCCGCGAACACGCCCGGATCGAAATCGGCTGGAAGGTCGATCCGGTCAACGGTCGCACCTTCTACATCCGCGACAACGGTGTGGGCTTCGACCTGGAGAAAGCACACAACCTGTTTGTGATGTTCCAGCGGCAACACCACTCCATGGACTTCGAGGGCACCGGCACCGGTCTCGCGCTGTCCCAGCGCATCATCGAACGCCACACCGGTCGCATCTGGGCCGAAACCGCCTCCGGTGAAGGCTGCACGTTCTACTTCACCCTGCCGTTCGAGGGCCTGGAGCCCGAACTGGACTCCCCCACACCGGAACTGGCGATCTGACGGAGCACGTTCCTGAGACCGGCGGGTTCGCACCACCATCGTGGGTACGTGGACCCAGCCGGTCCAACTGCCGTGCCGTCTCACCGTTGCTGGCCACCACCGGCTGCATGTGACCTCCATCGCTGGCCCCATTTTGATCTGGCTGCGCCGGCGCAACTCGCTCCGCCACTGGGGCAGGTCCGGGAAAATTGCTGGAGCAGCCATGTTCCACGCGTGTCCGGCGTCGAGCTGCATCATCGAACCGGTGCTCGGCTCTTCTCCTCCTTCTGAGTCAGCGTGGTACCAGAAAAACCGATTTTTCATCGAGATGTATCGCCGCGTCGGTGGTGGACTGCAGCTTGAACACGATGGGGTGCGAACCACTGGACGCGCCCGGTGGCACCTGCACCCGCACTGCCAGGGTGCGCACTTCGGTCGGCAAGACGTCCACCATGGGTTCGGATGCGATCACGATGCCATCCATGCCTTCCACGCTCAGCCGAACCACCTGTTTCGCCTCGGTGGCGTTCATGATCTGCAGGCGGAACACATTCTCTATGCGGCCCTGCTCGACCATGCGGGCGAGCGCGCCGCGGTCGCGGATCACGTCCACCTTCATGGGCACGCGCATGTAGAGGCTCACCCCCACGGCGATGGCGATGGCGATCAGCACCATGGTGTAGATGAGCACCCGCGGGCGCAGCGCCCGGCGGATGATCTGAGCCTTGTCCCAGCCTCCGGTCATGGCGTTCTGCGTGGAATACTTGACCAGGCCACGCGCATAACCGAACTTGTCCATCACGTCGTCGCACACATCGGCGCAGGCGCCGCAGCCGATGCACTCGTACTGCAAGCCCTTGCGGATGTCGATGCCGGTCGGGCAGACCTGCACACACAAGGTA
>JAHIQV010000438.1 GCA_018903185.1 Gammaproteobacteria bacterium
CGGCGCCAAAGCGGCCGGTGGCCACCTGCGGGTGCAACGCGCGGGCGGCTTCGACAAAGCGGTCGTACAGCGATTCGCCCAGGGCCGGCGGCGCGGCGGCGGTGAAACCGGGCCGGTTGCCGCTTTTCGTGTCCGCCGCCAGGGTGAACTGGCTCACGATGAGCAGGCCGCCGGCCACATCCTGCCCGCTGCGGTTCATCTTCCCCTGTTCGTCGGAAAAGATGCGCAGCCTGAGGATCTTGGCCAGCAACTTCTGGCCCACGGCCTCGGTGTCGTCCGGTTCGGCGCACACCAGCACCAGCAGCCCGGCGCCGATCTGGCCCACGGTTTCACCCGCGATCACCACGCGGGCCTCGCTCACGCGCTGCAACAGGGCGATCAAATCAAATCCTTTTCATCTTCAAAATGCGCTTCCACGTCGCTGGGCAGCAGCTGGATACTGGCGCGAAGGCCCGGCACCGCGCTCATGAGCGCCTGCTCCACGCTGCCGCGCACGGCGGCCGCGCGCCCGAGCGACCAGGCCGCTGGCATGTGCATGTGCAGGTCCACAAAGCGGCGCTGCCCGGCCTTGCGTGTGCTCAGGTGGTCGAAACGGATGATGGTGGATTCGCCGCGCTGGCTCGCGAATCCGTCCAGCGTTTCCTGGATGGTGGCCATCACCTCGGGCTCCACGGCCTCGTCCATCAGCCCCTGCGACGAACGCCAGATCAGGTGGAACCCTTCTTTCAGGATGTTCAGCGCCACGCCGATGGCGACCACCGGATCGAGCCAGAGCCAGCCGGTGAAATGCACCAGTGCGATGCCGATCACCACGCCGGCCGAGGTCCAGACGTCGGTGGTCAGGTGCTTGGCGTCGGCTTCCAGCGCGATGGACCGGTGCTGCTTCGCCGCGCGAAACATCACCCAGGCCAGCAAGCCGTTGAGCATGGAACTGGCCACCGAGAGGGCCAGGCCCCAGCCCACCTGCTGTATGGGTTGCGGGTCCAGCAGCCGGTGCACCGCCGTCCAGACGATGCCCAGCGCCGCCACGATGATCAGGATGCCCTCGAAGCCGGATGAAAAATACTCGGCCTTGTGGTGGCCATAGGGGTGGTCGTCGTCGGCCGGGCGCGCGGCGATGGTCACCATCACCAGGCCGAACATGGCACTGGCCAGGTTCACCAGCGACTCCATCGCGTCCGACAGCAGGCCGACCGAGTCGGTGACCACCCAGGCCAGGGTCTTGAGCGTGATGGTGATGAGGGCCACCACCACAGACGCCATGAGCAGGCGCTGCGGGGTGAGGTAACGTGATTCCAGATTCATCCGCGCATTGTCGCCGAGGCTCCAACCGCGTTCTGTGCGCCACGCGGGCCGTATCAGGCGGGCCCGTGCTGTCACCAGCGGGTTCCCGTTCGGTGCCAGAATGCCCCAACAGCGTGCCGCCATGAACCCATCTTCCACTTCCCCCACCCCACCTGGCACCCCCACCCGTTTCTGGATCGGCGAGACCGACGCCTGGCTGCTGGCCGAAGGCAAGCACTTGCGGCCCTGGCAGAAGCTGGGCGCCCACACCACCGGGATGGACGGGGTGGCGGGCACGGCGTTCGCGGTCTGGGCGCCGCACGCACGCCACGTCGGCCTGACCGGCGACTTCAACGGCTGGCAGCCCCAGCCCATGCGGTTTCGCCCCGAGTGCGGTGTCTGGGAGCTGTTCGTGCCCGGTGCCGGCGTGGGCGCCTGGTACAAGTTCGATGTGCAGGGCGCCGACGGCCGGCACGTGATGAAGACCGACCCCTACGCGCGCGAAACCGAGCTGCCCCCGGGCAACGCCGCGCGCGTGTGCGAACCGCTGCGGGCCGCACCGGCGCCGGCCGCGACCCACACCCGCCCCGCCGCGCCCATGGCCGTCTACGAAGTGCACCCCGGTTCGTGGAAGCGCCCCGAGGGACCACACACCCTGCCGACCTGGGACGATCTCGCCACCCACCTTGTGCCCTACGCCGCCGGCCTGGGCTTCACCCACCTGGAGCTGCTGCCGGTCAGCGAACACCCGTTCTACGCCTCCTGGGGCTACCAGCCCACCGGCC
>JAHIQV010000439.1 GCA_018903185.1 Gammaproteobacteria bacterium
CAGGACATCCGCGATGTGACGCAGTCCAGCGTGCGCCAGGCCATCGGCATCGTGCCGCAGGACACGGTGCTGTTCAACGACACCATCGAATACAACATCCTCTATGGCCGGCCCGAGGCCGGGCACGAGGCCGCGGTCGCCGCTGCGCAGGCGGCGCACATCCACAGCTTCATCCAGAAGCTGCCGCTGGGTTATGCCACCACGGTGGGTGAGCGCGGCCTGAAGCTGTCGGGTGGCGAGAAACAGCGGGTGGCGATTGCGCGCACGCTGCTGAAGAACCCGCCCATCGTGATCTTTGACGAGGCGACCTCGGCGCTGGACTCGGCGAATGAGCGGGCGATCCAGGCGGAGTTGAAGAGTGCGGCGCGGAACAAGACTTCACTGGTGATTGCGCACCGCTTGTCGACGGTGGTGGATGCGCATGAGATTCTGGTGCTCGTCAACGGTGAGATCGTTGAGCGGGGCACGCACGCTGATCTGGTTTCGCGTGGTGGGGTGTATGCGGGGATGTGGGCGCTGCAGCAGTCAGGGACGGACTGATCCCTCTTTGTCGTTGTGTCTTTGGCCTTCGAGGCGTGCCGGGTCTCGGCCCGGCGGCCGTGTCTTCACGCCCTCTGCCACTGGGAGAGGGCAGGGGTGAGGGCCAGGCCAGCCATGCCACCGGACCGAACGACCCCGCCAGCCCTCAAGCCGCCCGCATCTTCCCCGTCTGCTCAAACCGGCTGTGCCAGGACAGCGCCTCGTCCAGCAGGTGCGGCGTGTGCATGCCGCCATGCCCCGCGCGGGCGTTGGCTTCGCTGCGTTCCACGTAGTCCAGCAACGCGGGCCTGAAATCCGGGTGGGCACAGCGCTCGATGATCAGGCGCGAGCGTTGGCGCGGTGACAGGCCGCGCAGGTCGGCCAGGCCTTGTTCGGTCACGATGATCTGCACGTCGTGTTCGGTGTGGTCCACGTGGCTGGCCATGGGCACGATGCAGCTGATGCTGCCGCCCTTGGCGGTGGACGGGGTCATGAACACCGAGAGGTAGGCGTTGCGCGCGAAGTCGCCCGAGCCACCGATGCCGTTCATGATGCGTGTGCCCATCACATGGGTGGAGTTGACGTTGCCGTACAGGTCGGCTTCGATCATGCCGTTCATGGCGATGATGCCGAGCCGGCGGATCACCTCGGGGTGGTTGCTGATCTCCTGTGGCCGCAGCACGATGCGCTCGCGGTAGAAGTCCAGGTTGGCGAGGAACTCTTGCATCACGGGCGCCGAGAACGACAACGCGGTGGAAGAGGCCATGGCCATCTTGCCGGACTTGAGCATGGCAAGCATGCCGTCCTGCAACACCTCGGTGTAGCCCTGCAGGTGATTGAACGGGCCCTCGTTCAGGCTCTCCATCACCGCGTTGGCGATGTTGCCCACGCCCGACTGCAGCGGCAGCAGCTCGGGCGGCAGGCGGCCCTGCTGGACTTCGTCCTGAAAGAAGGCCATCAGGTGGCCGGCGATGCGTTTCGAGGCGTCATCGGGCGCCGAGAAGCGGGTGTCGCGGTCGGGCAGGTTCGTCTCGACGATCGCGATCACCTTGGCCGGGTCGCAGCGCAGGTAGGGCTCGCCGATGCGGTCGCCGGCGTGGGTCATCGGGATCGGCTTGCGGTGCGGCGGGCGTTCGGTGCCGTAGTAGATGTCGTGCATGCCTTCCAGGCCCAGGCTGTGGCCGTGGTTGACCTCCAGGATCACCTTGTCGGCCTGGTCCAGCCAGGTCTTGTTGTTGCCCACCGAGGTGGCCGGGATCAGGCGGCCGTCCTCCAGGATGCCCGCGACCTCGATCACCGCCACATTGAGCTTGCCGAGGAATCCGAACCACACGTACTGCGCCACGTGCGAGAGGTGGATGTCGATGTAGGCCATCTCGCCGTCGTTGATGCGCGCGCGGCAGGTCGGGTCCGACTGGTAGGGCAGGCGCATGTCCATGCCGCCGACCTTGGCGAGCGCGCCGTCGAGTTCGGGCGCGGTGGAGGCGCCGGTCCAGACACCGATGCGGAATGCCTTGCCGGCGTCGTGGTGCGCCTGGATATGCCGGGCCAGCGCGAGCGGGATCGCCTTCGGGTAGCCGGCGCCGGTGAAGCCGCTCATGCCGACGTGGTCGCCGTTTTCGATGAGGGCGGCGGCGGCCTCGGCCGACATGATTTTCTGACGCAGGCCGGCGTGGGCGATGCGGGACGGGCGAATCGGAGGCGGGTTCTGTGTCATGGGATGGAATATCAGGGTTAACCCTAGGTATTGGCTATCGTAACGGATGCCCATGACCGCACAGCGTCAAAACACCGGGATTCACCCGCGCGCATAATCCGCGACCATGGAAACCAAGTGGCTGGAAGACTTTGTGAGCCTGGCTGAAACGCGCAGCTTCAGCCGTTCGGCGCAGCTGCGCCACGTCACCCAGCCCGCGTTTTCGCGCCGCATTCAGTCGCTCGAAGCTTGGGCCGGCACCGATCTGGTGGACCGGTCGTCCTATCCCACCCGCCTCACGCCCGCGGGCCAGACGCTCTACGAGCAGGCGCTGGAAACCCTGCAGGCGCTGCAGACCACACGCGCCATGCTCAGGGCCCACACGGCCGCGGCGCAGGACGTGATCGAGTTCGCGGTGCCGCACACGCTGGCCTTCACCTTCTTCCCGGCCTGGCTCTCCAGCCTGCGCGAGAGCTGCGGCCCGATCAAGAGCCGGCTGATCGCGCTCAACGTGCACGACGCCGTGATGCGCCTGGTCGAAGGCAGCTGCGACCTGCTGATCGCCTACCACCACACCTCGCAGCCGATCCAGTTGAACGCCGCGCGCTACGAGATGCTGCCGCTGGGCCGCGAGACGCTGTCGCCCTTCGTCAAACCCAACGAACAGGGAGAACCCCTGTTCACGCTGCCGGGCACGGTGGCGCATCCGCTGCCCTACCTGGCCTACGCGCCCGGCGCCTACATGGGGCGCGCCGTGGAGCAGATGCTCAAGCAGAGCACCGCGACGGTGCACCTGGACCGCATCTATGAAACCGACATGGCCGAAGGCCTCAAGGCCATGGCGCTCGAAGGACACGGTGTGGCCTTCCTGCCCGCCAGCGCCGTGCGCCGTGAGCTGCGCGCCAAGCGCCTGGTGAGCGCGGGGCAGGGACTCGACACCGCGCTGGACATCCGCATCTACCGCGAGCGACCGGGCACGCGCAAGGCCAAGGGTTCCGTGGACGCGTTCTGGAACGACCTGGAAAAACACCTGGCCGCGCAAACCAAGGCCTGAGCTGCAGGCTATTTGAGACAATGGGGTCATGAACGCCCCTGTCTCTGCACCCCAGACCCTCACCATCACCCGCCCCGACGACTGGCACCTGCACGTGCGCGACGGCGAGGCCCTGCGCACCGTGGTGCCGCACACCGCGGCCCAGTTCGGCCGCGCGATCATCATGCCCAACCTGAAGCCGCCGGTGACCACCGCGGCGCAGGCCCTGGCCTACGCAGAACGCATCCGCGCCGCCGTGCCCGCCGGCATGGGCTTCGAGCCGCTGATGACGCTGTACCTGACCGACAACCTGCCGGCCGACGAGATCGCCCGCGCCAAAGAGGCCGGCGTGGTCGCCGTCAAGCTCTACCCGGCCGGTGCCACCACCAACAGCGACGCCGGCGTGACCGACATCCGCAAGACCTACAAAACGCTCGAAGCCATGCAGAAGGCCGGCATGCCGCTGCTGGTGCATGGCGAAGTCACCAGCCCCGAGATCGACCTGTTCGACCGCGAAGCCGTGTTCATCGAGCAGCAGCTGAAGCCGCTGCGCCGCGACTTCCCCGAGCTCAAGATCGTGATGGAACACATCACGACGAAAGAAGCCGCTCAGTACGTGGCCGAGGCCGACGAGTTCCTGGGCGCCACCCTCACCGCGCACCACCTGCTCTACAACCGCAACGCCATCTTCACCGGCGGCATCCGCCCGCACTGGTACTGCCTGCCGGTCCTGAAGCGCGAAGTCCACCGCCAGGCCCTGGTGGCCGCGGCCACCAGCGGCAACGCCAGGTTCTTCCTCGGCACCGACAGCGCACCGCACCCGGCGCACCTGAAGGAACACGCCACCGGCTGCGCCGGCTGCTACACCGCCCACGCCGCCATCGAGATGTACGCCGAGGTCTTTGACGTGGCCGGCGCGCTCGGCCAGCTCGAAGCCTTTGCCAGCTTCAACGGCCCGGCCTTCTACGGCCTGCCGCGCAACAGCGGCACCATCACGCTGAAGCGCGAAAGCTGGACGCCGCCCGAGAGTTTTGCCTTTGGCGAGGCGGAACTCAAACCGCTGCGTTCGGGCGAGGCACTGCCCTGGAAGCTGGTGGGCTGAACCACCATGTGCGCGTTGATCGAGGCGGTGCAGACCTGGCCGGCGCCCGACTGGTCGTTGCCTTGGAACGCGCCGTTTGCCGTGGATGGCGCGGTGGTGCGCAGCGCCTGCGAGCGGGGTGTTCCGCTGCCGCAGGCGCTGACGCAACGCATCGGAACCCTCGGCCCGCGCTTCGTGCCGCAGGCCGATCTGCCCGAAGGCACAGCCTACG
>JAHIQV010000440.1 GCA_018903185.1 Gammaproteobacteria bacterium
CGTCGAAGCCAAGGTCAAGCGCGCACTCGACATGGTGCAGATGGGCCACATGGGCAGCCGCTTTCCGGGTCAGCTCTCGGGCGGCCAGCAGCAGCGCGTGGCGCTGGCCCGCGCGCTGGTGTTCGACCCGCAGCTGGTGCTGATGGACGAGCCGCTGGGCGCGCTCGACAAACAGTTGCGCGAACACATGCAGCTGGAACTCAAGGCGCTGCACCGCCGCCTGGGCGTGACCTTCGTCTACGTGACGCACGACCAGTCGGAAGCGCTCACCATGTCCGACCGCGTGGCGGTGTTCAGCGAAGGCGTGATCCAGCAGATCGACCAGGTCGACCGCTTGTACGAAACACCGTCCAACCGTTTTGTCGCCAGCTTCGTGGGCGACAACTCGGTGCTCGACGCCCAGGTGGTGCAGACCACAGGCGAACACTGCGAGGTGGCGCTCGCCGACGGCACGCGCCTGACCGGCGTCAATGTCAACCAGGCGCAGGCCGGTGAGACCGTGCAGTGCAGCGTGCGGCCCGAACGCATCACCGTGGTCAACGGCAGCGGTCCTACCGTCAACCGCCTGGGCGCGGCCATCGGCGACGTGATCTATTTCGGCGACCACCTGCGCCTGCGCTGCCAGGTCAGCGGCCAGCCGGAGATCAGCGTCAAGGTGCCGCTGCAGCACCTGGGCCACATGGACGCCGGCCAGGCCGTCCACCTGCACATCCCGCCCGAACACCTGCGCATATACCGCTGAACCTGTTTCCCCGTTCCTCAACCCCTGGAGATAAGCCCCATGAAACTCAAACCTGTTCTGTTGGCCGCGGCCCTGATGGTCGCCCTGCCGGTGATGGCCCAGAGCCAGCTCACCGTCGTCAACTTCGGTGGCGCCAACGGTGCCGCCCAGAAGAAGGCCTACTTCGAGGCCTTCGAGAAAGCCGGTGGCGGCAAGATCACCGCCGTGGAATACAACGGCGAACAGGCCAAGATCAAGGCCATGGTCGAAGCCAAGAAGGTCACCTGGGACGTGGTCGAAGTCGAGAGCCCGGACCTGAGCCGTGGCTGTGACGAAGGCCTGTTCGAGAAGATGGACTGGGCCAAGGTCGGCAACAAGGCCGACTTCCAGAAAGCCGCCGTGCACGAGTGCGGCGTCGGCACCTTCGTGTGGTCCACCGTGATGGCCTACGACGGCGACAAGCTCAAGACCGCGCCCACCACCTGGGCCGATTTCTGGGACGTGAAGAAATTCCCGGGCAAACGCGGCATGCGCAAGGGCGCCCGCTACAACCTCGAATTCGCCCTGATGGCCGACGGCGTCAAGACCGCCGACGTCTACAAGGTGCTGGCCACCAAGGACGGTGCCGATCGCGCGTTCAAGAAGCTGACCGAACTCAAGCCCAACATCCAGTGGTGGGAAGCCGGCGCGCAGCCGCCGCAGTTCCTGGTCGCGGGTGACGTGGCCATGACCACCGCCTACAACGGCCGCATCGACGCCGCCCAGCGCGAAGGCAAGAACCTCAAGATCACCTGGACCGGCGGCATCTACGACCTGGACTACTGGGTCATGCCCAAGGGCACGCCCAACAAGGACGCCGCCCTGAAGTTCATCGCCATGGCCAGCTCGCCCGACGCGCAGGCCGAATACGCCAAGAACATCAGCTACGGCCCGACCAACAACAAGGCCCTGACCAAGCTCGACGCCAAGGTGCTGGGCCTGCTGCCCACCTCGCCGGCCAACAGCAAGGACGCGCTGCAGTTCGGCATCGGCTTCTGGGCCGACCAGGGTGAAGCCCTGGAGAAGCGCTTCTCCGCCTGGGCAGCGCAGTGATGAGCACCAGCGGAACCGATCTCCAGCCGTTCGCAGGGGCCGCCCTGGAACGATCCGCTCCGGCAGGGAGCATGGGTCAGGCCCTGGCGGGGGGAAGCCTCGCCGCGCAGCTGCACCGCGCCGAACGGCGCAGGAAGCTGCGCGCCCTGGCACTGACCATGCCCCTGCTGGTCTTTCTGCTGGTGTTTTTTCTGGTTCCGCTGGGTTCCCTGCTGGTGCGGGCGGTTGAAAATCCCGAAGTGGCCGACGTCCTGCCCCGCACGGGGCAGGCGCTGGACGACTGGGACCGCGAGAGCCCGCCACCGGCCGCCGCCTACGCCGCCATCCTGGCCGACATGGGCAGCATCGAAGAAACCGCCCAGGCCGGCATACTGGCCCGCCGCCTCAACAGCGAGGTGGCCGGCGCCCGTTCGCTGGTCATGGGCACCTACCGCGCCCTGCCGCTGGGCGACAACCTCACACCCGAAGAGGCTCGCGCCAAGCTCATCGAACACGACGCGCGCTGGGAAGAACTGCCCTACTGGCAGACCATCGCCAAGAACAGCTCGCGCTGGACGCCCGACTACCTGCTCGCCGCGCTCGATTTCAAACGCAACGCCCAAGGCGACATCGAGCGCGTGGGCGCCGA
>JAHIQV010000441.1 GCA_018903185.1 Gammaproteobacteria bacterium
CGCGCGCGACGACGCGCCCGCCGCTCCCGAAACCACTTTGCCTGATGGCTGGCTGGCGGTGGAATCCCTCGACATCGATGCCCAGGGCATCGCCCGCCGTCCGGATGGCAAGGTCGTCTTCATCGAAGGCGCCTTGCCCTTTGAAGTCGTCAGCACCAACGTCCATCGCAAGAAAAACAACTGGGAGGCGGGCGTCGTCACGGCGATCCACCACGAATCATCGCAGCGGGTTCGCCCGGGCTGCCCGCACTTTGGCCTGCACGCCGGTGCCTGTGGTGGCTGCAAGATGCAGCACCTGCACGAGACCGCTCAGGTGGCTGTCAAGCAGCGCGTGCTGGAAGACAATCTCTGGCACCTCGGCAAGGTCCAAGCTGAAATGATGCTGCGCCCCATCGAAGGGCCGGCCTGGGGCTATCGCTACCGCGCACGCCTCTCGGTGCGCTTCGTGCACAAGAAGGGCGAAGTGCTGATCGGTTTTCACGAGCGCAAGAGCCGCTACGTGGCCGACATGCAGGCCTGTCACGTGTTGCCGCCCCACGTGAGCGACATGTTGATCCCGCTGCGCGGGCTGATCTTCGGCATGGACGCGCGCGAAACCTGCCCGCAGATCGAACTGGCCTGTGGCGACGATGTGACCGCCCTGGTGCTGCGCCATCTCGAACCGCTGTCGGACGATGACCTCACCCGTCTGCGAGCCTTTGCCGCCCAGCACGGCGTGCAATGGTGGCTGCAATCGAAAGGGCCGGACACCGTGAAGCTGCTTGACCAGGGTGGACCGCTCTTGTCTTATGCGTTGCCCGATTTCGGCATCACGATGCCGTTCAAGCCCACCGACTTCACTCAGGTCAATCCGCACATCAACCGCGTGCTGGTTTCGCGCGCCTTGCGCCTGCTCGATGCACAGAAACACGAGCGCGTGATCGACTGGTTCTGTGGGCTGGGCAATTTCACCCTGCCGATCGCCACGCAGGCGGGCGAAGTGCTGGGCATTGAAGGCAGCGAAACGCTGGTGGCGCGCTCGCGCGAGAACCTGGCGGGCAATCAGACCGGTCGAGCGGTGCCGCTGGCGCCCACGGCGTTTGTGGCGCGCAACCTGTTCGAGATGACACCTTCGCAACTGGTGGGCGATGGGCAGGCGGACAAGTGGCTGGTGGACCCGCCACGCGAGGGTGCGTTTGCGCTGGCCAAGACGCTGGCCGACCTGCACCTGCAGCCCGAACTGCGCGGTGGCTGGACACCGCCCAAGCGCATCGTCTACGTGAGCTGCAACCCGGCCACGCTGGCGCGGGATGCTGGCCTGCTGGTGCACCAGGCGGGCTACCGCTGTGTGGCGGCGGGTGTGGTGAACATGTTCCCGCACACCGCGCACGTGGAGAGCATGGCGGTGTTCGAGCTGGACGCCGAGCGCGTGGCTGACGCTGCCTGATCGCGTCGATCAGGACTGGCTCGTTTTCGCGCATGTACTGGTCCATGTCCTCCTGGCTGGCTGCGGCGATCAGGCAGAAGGGGCGGGTGGTGTGTCGCACGGTGCTGTATCCGGGTATGACCTTTCTTTCGGCGGCTGACTCGCCAACTTGAATGGTTTGCATACCCGGGCGCTGGATGGAGGCCTTCGACCCGACAAAGAAAAAAGGACCCGAAGGTCCTTTTTTCACTGCGGAGGCGACTGTGATCAGTCGCGTTCGCCGCCGAAGATGCCCAGCAGGGCCAGCAGGCTCTGGAAGATGTTGAACAGGCTGAGGTACAGGCCCAGGGTGGCGCTGATGTAGTTGGTTTCGCCACCGTCCACGATGCGCTTGAGGTCGTACAGCAGGTAGAGGCTGAACACGATGATGGCCAGGGTGGCGATGGCGGCCATGCCGGCGGTGCTGCCGACAAACACGTTGATGATCGCGCCGACCATGATGGCCAGGGCACCGACGAAGAGCCACTTGCCCATGCCGGAAAGGTCGCGCTTGATCACGGTCGAGACGTTGGCCATGACGAAGAACACGCCAGCGGTGCCGCCGAACGCGGTCATGATCAGGCTGGCGCCGTTGCTGAAGCCCAGCACCCCGGCCAGCAGGCGCGAGAGCATCAGACCCATGAAGAAGGTGAAGGCCAGCAGCACCGGCACGCCGGCGGCCGTGTTTTTGGTCTTCTCGATGGCGAACATGAAGCCGAAGGCGCCGCCCAGGAAAACGATCAGACCCA
>JAHIQV010000442.1 GCA_018903185.1 Gammaproteobacteria bacterium
ATACCCGCGATAGCCCCTTCTCGCGGGGTGTAGCATGCTCGACACGCATCCCAACAGGTCCAGGACATGAGTGCATCCGCCCGAAAATCCCCTTCTCTCACCACCACCATCGAAGACCATCGTGTGTTCGGCCGGTTGCCTTCCGGCGCCCAGGCTTCGCTGGCCAAAGCCCTGACGGTTCAACGGTACGAGGCGGGTGCACGCGTGGCAGACGGCGAGGCGTTCACGACCCATCTTTACTGGCTCATCGATGGCACCGTGGAGTTGCAGGACGCCGATGGTCAACCGATGCTCGGCTTGCAAGCAGGCGAGTTCTTTGGCCTGGACCAGGGCGCGGACCTGATGGTCAGCTCGGCGGTGGCCCTGAGTGCCTGCAGCATCGCGCAACTGGAGCACGCCACCCTGAAGGCGCTGCGTCAGGAGGCCCCTGCCCTGGCCTATTTTCTGCCCCGGGGTGCGGGCAGCCCGCGCACATCCGGTGCCAGCACCGGAACAGAGACCGACCCCGCGCTCAACCTGATGACCACGCCGGTGCGCGCGCTGATCAAACGCGCGCCCATCACCCTGCCCCCGCAAACCAGCGTCCGCGAGGCGGCGCAGGTCATGAGCGAGAAGCGGGTGTCGTCGGTCCTGATCGTGGAACAGGGCCACCTCTTCGGCCTGATCACCGACCGCGACCTGCGCAACCGCGTGATCGCCGCCGGCATGGACACATCACGCCCGATCATGGACATCGCCACGCTGGCCCCCATGACCATCGACGTGCAGAACCCGGCCTTTGATGCGCTGCTGCTCATGGCGCGCCACAACATCCACCACGTGCCGGTGCTCGATGGCCAGCGCATCGTCGGCATGATCACCGCCACCGACCTGACCGAACAGCACAGCACCTCGGCCGTGTACCTGGCGGGCGACATCTACAAACAATCCAGCATCGAAGGCCTGCAGCAGGCCAGCACCAAGATCAAGCGCCTGCAGCAAAGCCTGGCCTCGGCCCAGGCATCGGCCTACAGCACCGGCCACATCATCACCGCCATCACCGACGCCATCACCAGCCGGCTGCTGCAACTCGGCGAAGCCCGGTTTGGCCCGGCGCCGGTGGGCTATGTGTGGGTGGCGGCCGGTTCCCAGGCGCGCAGCGAACAGACCGCGAAGTCCGACCAGGACAACTGCATGGTGCTCGACGACAGCTACGACGAGGCGCAACACGGCGCCTACTTCAAAGCCCTGGCCCAATTCGTCTGCGACGGGCTGGACGCCTGCGGCTACGTGTACTGTCCCGGCGAAATGATGGCCATGACCGACACCTGGCGCCAGCCGAGCCGGCGCTGGGCCGAGTACTTCGCACGCTGGACCGGCCAGCCCGATCCCAAGTCACTGATGCTCACCTGCGTGTTCTTCGACCTGCGCGCGGTGCACGGCAATGCCCGGCTGCTCGACGAACTGCGCCACGATGTGCTCGAACGCACCAAGGGCAACAGCATCTTCCTTGCCCACATGGTGGGCAACGCGCTCACGCACCAGCCGCCGCTGGGCATGTTCAAGGGCATCTCGAGCATCCGCAGCGGCGAGCACAAAGGCACCATCGACCTCAAGCACACCGGCGTGGTGCCCATCGTCGACCTGGCGCGGGTTTACGCGCTGGCCGGTGGCGACGACGCTGTCAACACCCACGACCGGCTGCTGAGTGCCGCAGCGGGCGGCTCCATCAGCGAACAGAGCGCCCGCGACCTGCGCGATGCGCTGGAGTTTCTGGCCTTCACCCGCATACAGCACCAGGCCCGCCAGATCGCCGCCGGCCTGGACCCCGACAACTACCTGAATCCGGACGACATCTCCAACTTCGAACGCACCCAGCTCAAGGACGCCTTCACGGTCGTCCAGTCACTGCAAAGCGTGCTGGGCCAGCGCTATCACTTTTGACCCTCCCGCGCCGCGCCTGAGAACGCGGCGCGGAGGGTCAATACCTCAATCTGGCGTAGTACGTCTTCTGCGCCGCCTCGCGCGCCTGGCCCAGGGTGTGGATGCCCTTTTCGGCCAGCATCGGGATCAGCTTCACGAACACCTCGGCGGTGACCATGGCATCGCCCAGGGCGGTGTGGCGCCCGATGACGGTGACGTTGAAGCGCTCGGCCAGGGCCTCCAGCCGGTGCGAATCCTGGTTGGGATGGATCAGCGCGGAGAGCAGCAGCGTGTCGAGCACCGGGTGGTCAAAGACCACGCCCGCCTGTTCCTCCTTGAGCTGCAGGAAGCGCATGTCGAACGCGGCGTTGTGCGCCACCAGCACGGTGTCTTGCGCAAACGCATGAAACGCCGGCAGCACCTGGTCGATGGTGGGCTGACCCAGCACCATCTCGGGCTGGATGCCGTGGATCGGAATCGATGCCGCCGGGATCGGGCGCTTCGGATCCACCAGCTGTTCAAAACACTCCTGGCGCAGCAGCTTGCTGTTGACGATGCGCGCCGCACCGATCTGGATGATCTCGTCGCCCTGTGACGGGTTGAGCCCGGTGGTCTCGGTGTCGAACACGGTGTAGACCAGATCGACGAGCTTGCGGTCGTCCAGCGTGCGCGTCTGCTCGGTGGTCTTGAACAGGTCGAAGTCGTAATACTCCGGGCGGCTTTCGCTCTTCAGGAAGGTGGCGGCATCCACCTGCTCCTGGGGGTTTGCCAGCGGCAGCAGGAAACGGAAGAAGGCCTGGTGGCGCACGCGTTCGCGCTCGAACCAGAAAGCGCCTCCGTGGCGCTCGACCACGTCGCGAACAGTCAGGCGCGTGGTGTCAGCGCCCACCTTCATCGGGTCCATTTCCCAGCTCATCACCGTCTCGGTGCTCACCGCCGGGCCCGACCAGATCAGGTCCAGCTGGGCTTTGCCCGGGCTGCCCGCCGCGGGCGCCAGACGCAGTTGCACGAAACGCACCTGGAACTCGTCGGCCAGGCGGCCGGCCAGGTACACCAGCGCCTGCAGCATCGAAAAACTCTCCACCTTGAGCCACAGGGCGCTGTCCACGTCCAGCGCAGAAGCCGGCAGGCCGGTCACGACCTCAATGCGGCGCAGCGCCGCATTCACCAGGTCGGCACCCAGCATGTCTTCCAGCGGCCAGCGGGTCTTGAGGCTGTCGGCCGAACCCGCTTCCAGCGCCCCGATGCGCTGGCTGAGCGCGCGCGTCTCTTCGCGGATGACGCCCAGGAAGCGCTCGCGCATGGCGGCTTCCAGGTCCGGGTAATCGAGCATGTCGATCGCGGCCTGCATGTTGGCCAGCGCCGAGCGGCTGCCTTCGGTGAGCGAGTGAAGGACCTGGTCCTTGGCCGACTCGGCCTCGTAGTCGCGCGTGATGTTGTCCAGCATCAGCACGAAGCCGGTGAGTTCGATGCGGTCGGCCGCCGCCTCGGCGGCCTGCGCCTGGGGCGAGCGCACCGGCGCCATCTGTACCCGCAGCAGTTGTCCGGCCGCCGTGGTGGTGACGAACTGTGCCGAGGGCTGGCCGGCACCGCGCAGCATGCGCTGCTGGATGTTCTCCAGCGCGTGGGCCACCAGCTTGCGGTCGAACACGCTGTAGACCGAACGCCCCAGGCCGATCAACTCGGCGCCGCCGGCCACGCCGGGCGCCTGCGACAGCGCCCGGAACTGCATGCGCGCGCGGTTGTTGTAGAGGATGATGCGGCCGTCGAGGTTGCAGACCACGACGCTTTGCGTGAGCTCGGACATCAACGCAGCCAGGCGCGACTTTTCCTGCTCGATGCCTTGCGCCGCTTCATGCACCTTGGCGTCCATCTCTCGCCGCAGCTCTTCGCGCTGCCCCACCAGCTGGTTGAACAGCCCCACCAGCACCTTGGTCTCGACGTTGCCCTTGGGCGTGAGTTCACGCACGACGTCGGTGCGCAGCAGCACCTGTGCCTCTTCGGCCAGTTGCACCGAGGGCGTGACCCAGTGGTCGAACCAGCGCTTCAGACCCCAGGCGATGGCCGCCATGCCAGCGCCCCAGGTCAGGCTGACCAGCATGAGTCGATCCCCCAGCAGGCCCCAGACGACCGCGCGCTCGTCCGGCTCCAGGGTCGAACCCAACAGACCCAAAGTCGCCAGCAACCACGCCACCGACACCAGGCCCGCCACACCCAGCAGCCACCACAGACGGCGGTCGGTTTTCTTCTGCCCGCTCATGGCGTCGCGCCCAGCAACTCACGCACTTTCTGCACCAGCTCTTTGGTCGAGAACGGCTTGGTCATGTAGGCGTTGGCGCCCAAGGCAAGGCCTTTGGCCACGTCGGTGTCGCGGCCTTTCGCGGTGAGCAGCAGGATGCGGGTGTCGTGCAGGTCTTCGTTGGCACGCACTTCGCAGCAGACATCAAAACCGGTCTTGATCGGCATCATCACGTCGAGCAACACCAGGGCCGGGCGCTCGCGCTCAATCGCATCCATCGCTTCCTGGCCATCGCGCGCCAGCACCACCTCGAAGCCCTCGCGCTTCATGAGGAACTCCAGCGAAATGAGGATGTTGGGTTCGTCGTCGGCGATCAGTATTTTCTGGCTCATGTTTCTGTGCTCCTCTGGTGTTTGTCGTTGTGTGTGCCATCGACAGCGGTCTGTGCGTGGCGAGGCAGCGAGAAACCGAAGCAGGCGCCCTGCCCCGGCGTCGAGCGCAGCCACATGCTGCCGCCAAAATGCTCCACGATCTGGCGGCTGATGGGCAGGCCCAGCCCCGTGCCGCCGGCCCGGTAGTGATCGTCGCCGGTCACCTGCCGGAACTTCTCGAACGCCACGGCCTGCTGTTCCAGCGGGATGCCCGGGCCGTTGTCTTCGACCTCCACTGTCAGGCGGTCCGGATCCTCATGCAGGCGCAGCACCACGCGCCCCCCTTCTCGAGGGGCGTACTTCAGGGCATTCGACAGCAGGTTCAGCACCACCTGTGTGAGACGATCGGCGTCCGCCCGCACGGCATTCACCTGTCCTGGCAAGGTCAGCACCAGCGCCACCCCGCGCTCGCGGTAGCTCTCCATCATGGTGCTGGCAGCCTGTTCAGCCAGCTCGCGCAGGTTCACATCGGTTTCATGCCATTCGGCGTGCCCGGCCTCGATCTTGGCCATGTCCAGAACCTGGTTCACCAGCCGGCTCAGCCGCTCGGCCTCGGTGACGATGATGCCCAGGAACTGCTGTCGTTGCGCCGTGTCCATGTGGTCATCGTCCCGCATCAGCTCCGACAAGGCCCTGATGGAGGTCAAGGGCGTGCGCAGCTCGTGCGTCACCGAGGACATGAAGTCGTCCTTCATGCGGTCCAGGCTCTGAAGCTTCTCGTTCGCCTCGCGCAGCTCGGCCGTGGCCCGCTCCAGCGAATGCGACTTGTCCTCCAGCGCATGCGAATAGGCACGCAGCTGCGAGGCCTCGTCGAGGATGCGCATCACATCGCCCAGGTCCAGTTTTTCCTCTTCCACCACCGCCGCCACCATGATCCGCGCCGAAGCGCTGCCGATCGCCCCCGCGAGCTGGGTTTCGACGAACTGCACCAGACGCGCATCGCCCGGAATCTGGTCGATGCCGGCCACACCGAGGCGCCTCGCATACCCTTCGAAAAGTCGCTGTGCCACGTCCACACCGAGAAAGCGCCCGGTCAGCGGCAGCAGCGCCGACACCTGCGCCTTGCCCTGCCAGAACACCGGCCGCGCATGCGCCGTGCGGTTGAACACGTCGACGAACAGCAGCGCCTGGCTGGTTTCAGCCGCCGACGGCGCCCGCCACAGCGACACCCCCACGTAGGCACCGATGTTCGCCAGCAGGCTCCAGAAGAGCGAGTGCGTCAGGTTGTCCAGCCCCGAGAGTCCCAGAAACGCCTCGGGTTTGAGCCAGTTCCAGCCCAAAGGACCGAACTGCAGGAACTCGGCGTCCAGCCAGCCCGACTTGGCCAGCGAAGGCAGCATCAGCGTGTAGACCCAGAAGCCGAAGCCCAGCAGCAACCCGGCCAGGGCGCCGCGGCGCGTGCCACCTTTCCAGTACAGGCCACCCAGCATGGCGGGCGCGAACTGCGCCACCGCGGCGAAGCTGATGAGGCCGATGCTCACCAGCGCATAGGCCTCGCCCGCCAGGTGGAAATACAGGTAGCCCAGCAGCAGGATGCCCAGGATGGCCAGCCGCCGGATGCCCAGCAGCAGACCCGTGAGATCCCCGCTGGCACGCGCGCCGAAGCGGTGCATGCGCAGCAGGATCGGCATCACCAGGTCGTTGCAGACCATGGTGGACACCGCGATCGCTTCAACGATCACCATGCCCGTGGCGGCGGAGAGCCCGCCGACGAAGGCCGCCAGTGCCAGCGCGCCGTAGCCCTGCGAGAGGGGCAGCGAGAGGATGAAAGTCTCGGGATCCATGCGTCCAGGGCCAAAGTGCAGCAGGCCGCCGATGGCGATGGGCAGCACAAACAGGTTGATCAGCAGCAGGTAGAGCGGGAACACCCAGACGGCGCGGCGCAGGTGTTGCTCGTCCACGTTCTCCACCACCATCACCTGGAACTGGCGCGGCAGAAAAATCACCGAGAGCATGGCCAGCAGCGTGAGGCCGAACCACTGGGCATACGCAAACGGCTGCCCCTGACCGAACTGCAACAGGGCGCGCAGCTCGTCGACCGCATAGGCCTGGTCAAACAGCGCCGCGGGACTCGCGAACAGGCCGAAGGTGACAAACAGGCCCACGGCCAGGAACGCCACCAGCTTGACCACCGACTCGAAAGCGATCGCCGCCACCATGCCTTCGTGGCGCTCGGTGCTGTCGAGGTGGCGGGCGCCGAACACCATGGTGAAACCGGCCAGCATCAGCGCCACATACAGCGTGCTGTCGGTCCACCACTGCGCACTTTGCACCGCGGGTGAGCCCAGCGGCGAGGTCAGCACAGCGTAACCGCTGGCGATCGCCTTGAGCTGCAGGGCGATGTAGGGCACGATGCCGACCACCGTGATCAGCGTCACCAGGCCGGCCAGCAAAGGGCTCTTGCCATAGCGGCTGGCGATGAAGTCGGCGATGGAGGTGATGCGGTAGGTCTTGGCCACGCGAATCATCTTGCGCACCACCATCCAGGCCAGGATCATGGCCAGCATCGGACCCAGGTAGATCGGCAGGAACCACACGCCCGAGTTGGCCGCGCGGCCCACACTGCCAAAGTAGGTCCAGGCGGTGCAGTACACCGCCATCGACAGGGCGTACACCCAGGGGCTGGAAATCACCGAGCGGCCTTGCGCCGCGCGCCAGTCGGCCCAGTAGGCCACGGCGAACAGCAGCAGCAGGTAGGCAAACGAAACGGCGATGACCAGCGGGGCGGACAGCATGGGCGGGTCGTGTTGCGTCAGTGGGGCCGGGCGGTGTCGCTGGCGGCGGGATCGCGTTCACGTCCGCGCTCGACGATCCAGGCCAGCGCCGCGATCAGCAGCGCCCAGATGCCGAACAAGGCCAGGGGAAACAGTGGCAACCCGAAGACCCGCGCCTCGTGGTCCCAGAGCGCCAGCAAAGGAAAGCTCAACAAGGCCCAGCCGGCCACGAACAGGGCCACCAGGCGTTGGGCATCCAGGCCTTGAAACATGTGTGTCTCCTCAAGCGGCGGGCGCGATGCATCGCCGCGCCTGTCTCAAAGGATTGTGCCCCAAGCACTGACCACGGGCTTACGTTGCAACGCAACAAAAAAGGCGGCAAGGGTTGCCCCCTGCCGCCGTGCGCCGTGGCTTGCCCGCGCTTTACTTCTGGGACGCTGCCAGCAGCTGCCAGGTGTCCACCACCGAGTCCGGGTTCAGCGAGATCGAGCTGATGCCTTCGGCCTGCAGCCACTGGGCGAAATCCGGGTGATCGCTGGGGCCCTGGCCGCAGATGCCCACGTACTTGCCCTCGGCCTTGCAGGCACTGATGGCCATCTTGAGCAGGGCCTTGACGGCCGGGTCGCGCTCGTCGAAATCCTTGGCCAGCAGCTCCAGGCCCGAGTCGCGGTCCAGGCCCAGGGTGAGCTGGGTGAGGTCGTTCGAGCCGATCGAGAAGCCGTCGAAGAACTGCAGGAACTCGTGGGCCAGCACGGCGTTGCTCGGGATCTCGCACATCATGATGACCTTGAGCCCGTTCTCGCCGCGCTTGAGGCCCTTCTCGGCCAGCAACTCGGTCACCCGCTGGGCCTGGCCCAGGGTGCGCACGAACGGCACCATGACCTGGACGTTGTCCAGTCCCATGTCTTCGCGCACACGCTTCAGGGCTTCGCATTCCATGGCGAAGGCTTCGCGGAAGTCTTCGCTGATGTAGCGTGCCGCGCCGCGGAAGCCCAGCATGGGGTTCTCTTCATCGGGCTCGTAGCGGCTGCCGCCCACCAGCTTGCGGTACTCGTTGGACTTGAAGTCCGAGAGGCGCACGATGACCGGCCTGGGCCAGAAAGCTGCGGCAATGGTCGCCACACCTTCGGCCACCTTGTCCACATAGAAGGCGCGCGGCGAAGCGTGGCCACGCGCCACCGATTCAACCGCCTTCTTCAGGTCGGCATCAATCTGCGGGTAGTCCAGGATCGCCTTGGGGTGCACGCCGATGTTGTTGTTGATGATGAATTCCAGACGGGCCAGACCCACACCACCGTTGGGAATCTGCGCGAAATCAAACGCCAGCTGGGGGTTGCCCACGTTCATCATGATCTTCACGTCCAGCGGAGGCATCTCGCCGCGCTGCACTTCGGTGATCTCGGTCTCCAGCAGGCCGTCATAGATGTGGCCGGTATCGCCCTCGGCGCAGCTCACCGTCACCAGGGTGCCGTCCTTGAGGGTTTCGGTGGCGTCGCCGCAGCCCACCACGGCCGGGATGCCGAGCTCGCGCGCGATGATGGCGGCGTGGCAGGTGCGGCCACCGCGGTTGGTCACGATGGCGCTGGCACGCTTCGCCGCGCGCCTTCTATGTGGA
>JAHIQV010000443.1 GCA_018903185.1 Gammaproteobacteria bacterium
CGTGGGGTCGGTGCTCAGCGCATTCAAAAAACCGGGATACACTGCGCCCTGCTCCGGGGTGCACGGTCCTGAAAAGGTCCAGCGCTGAGATGGTTGAAAAACCGAACCCGTGAACTTGATCTGGCTAGTACCAGCGAAAGAAGAGCGCAGCCCCCAGGGCCTGCATCCCCGATCCGTTCCTCGTGCAACGGGTCCGTCCACACCAGCGGTGGGCCCGGGTGCATGTTTTGACGGGCGGTCTCCGGAGCATTTACAGCCCCAACAGGAGACCGCCGCCATGAACGCCCCCGACAAGATCCCCTTCGCCGACCAGTTCGCGCTCAGCCGCGAGCCCTTCCCCGCTTCGCGCAAGATTTACGTGCCCGGCTCGCAGGCCAGCATCCAGGTGCCCATGCGGGAGATCCTGCTGAGCAATGGTGAGCAGGTCACGGTGTACGACACCTCCGGCCCCTACAGCGACCCGGCCGCCGCCATCGACGTGCGCACCGGCCTGGCCGATGTGCGCGGCGCCTGGATCGCGGCACGCGGCGACACCGAAAACTACACCGGCCGGCAGCGCGCCGCGCTGGACGACGGCGTGAAGAACGAGGCGCAGAACAACGGCACCACCATCGAACGCATCGAGGCCCTGCGCGCCGAGGCCGCCGGTCTGCAGCGCACGCCACGCCGCGCGAAGAGCGGCATGAACGTTTCGCAGATGCACTACGCGCGCAAGGGCATCGTCACGCCCGAGATGGAATACGTGGCCCTGCGCGAAAACGGCAAGCGCGAGTGGATGCGCGAGTACCTGGGCGACCCGGCGCGTGAAGCGCGCCTGCGCGGCAACCCCATGGGCGCCCGCATCCCCGATGTGTTCACGCCCGAGTTCGTGCGCGACGAGGTGGCGCGCGGCCGCGCCATCATCCCGGCCAACATCAACCACCCCGAGGTCGAGCCCATGGCCATCGGGCGCAATTTCGGCGTGAAGATCAACGCCAACATCGGCAACTCGGCCGTCACCTCCAGCATCGAGGAAGAAGTGGACAAGCTGGTGTGGGCGATCCGCTGGGGCGCCGACAACGTGATGGACCTGTCCACCGGCAAGAACATCCACACCACGCGCGACTGGATCGTGCGCAACAGCCCGGTGCCCATCGGCACGGTGCCGATCTACCAGGCACTGGAAAAAGTGGGCGGCGTGGCCGAAGACCTGACCTGGGCGATCTACCGCGACACGCTGATCGAGCAGGCCGAACAGGGCGTGGACTACTTCACCATCCACGCCGGCGTGCGCCTGGCCTACATCCACCTCACCGCGCAGCGCCGCACCGGCATCGTCTCGCGCGGCGGCTCGATCCTGGCCAAGTGGTGCATCACCCACCACAAAGAGAACTTCCTCTACACGCACTTCGACGAGATCTGCGAAATCATGAAGGCCTACGACGTGAGCTTCTCGCTCGGCGACGGCCTGCGCCCGGGAAGTGGTGCGGACGCGAACGATGAGGCCCAGTTCGCCGAACTCAAGACGCTGGGCGAGCTGACGCAGGTGGCCTGGAAGCACGACGTGCAGACCATGATCGAAGGCCCCGGCCACGTGCCCATGCACCTGATCCAGGCCAACATGGACGAGCAGCTGAAGCACTGCCACGAAGCGCCGTTCTACACACTGGGCCCGCTGACCATCGACATCGCCCCCGGCTACGACCACATTGCCTCCGCCGTGGGTGCGGCCATGATCGGCTGGATGGGCACCTCCATGCTGTGCTACGTGACGCCCAAGGAACACCTGGGCCTGCCCGACCGCGACGACGTGAAGCAGGGGATCATTGCCTACAAGATTGCGGCCCACGCGGCCGACATCGCCAAGGGCCACCCGGGCGCCCGTGCCCGCGACGACGCCATGAGCAAGGCGCGTTTTGAATTCCGCTGGCGCGACCAGTTCGCCCTGGGCCTGGACCCGCAGACCGCCGAGGACTACCACGACGAAACCCTGCCCAAGGACTCGAGCAAGGAAGCGCACTTCTGCTCCATGTGCGGGCCGAAGTTCTGCAGCATGAAGATCACGCAGGACGTGCGCGACTACGCCGCCGCCAAAGGTGTGAGCGAAGAAGCAGCACTGGTCGAAGGCATGGCGCAGAAGAGCGCGGAGTTCAAGGCGGTGGGCGGCGAGTTCTACGTGCCGGTGTCATCCATCTCGACCAAGGTCTGAACCATGGCACGCATCGGCATCGCTGGCGCGGGTGTGCTCGGCCGCCTGCTCGCGTGGCAGCTGTCCCGCGCGGGGCACCATGTCACGGTGTTCGACCCGGCTTCGGGACCAGAGGCTCCGCCAACCGGTCAGTTGGTGGGCGGCGCACCGTTTGCGGCGGGCTTCACCGCCGCCGGCATGCTCAGCCCCATCGCGGAGCTGGACAACGCCGGCCCCGAGATCGCCCGCCTGGGCTGGCGATCGCTGGCCCTGTGGCGCGAGGTGGCCGAAGCGCTGCGCGCCGACGGCTGCAGGGCACCGCTGTTCGAGCAGCACGGCAGCCTGATGCTGGCGCACGGGTCCGACCTGGGCGCGGCGCGCCGCGTGCTGGCCCGGCTGGACACCGCGCCCACCCTGGCCGCCGAGCTGCCCGCGCCGCAGCCGCTGGACCGTGCGGCGCTGGCCACGCTGGAGCCCGCGCTGGCGCCGGGTCTGCACGCCTGGCTGCTGCCCGGTGAGGCGCAGGTCATGTCGCGCGACATGCTCAGCGCGCTGGCCGTGCACGCGAAGAACGTGCACTGGTGCTGGGGCGAACGCGTGGAACGCGTGGCGCCGGGTGTGCTGCACTTGATGGGTGAAGGGCCGGTGCGGTTTGATCTCGCCATCGATGTGCGAGGAGTGGGAGCGACACCCGACCTGCCGCTCAGAGGCGTGCGTGGCGAAGTCATCTGGCTGCACGCCCCCGGCGTGACGCTGCAGCGCCCGGTGCGCCTGCTGCACCCGCGCCACCGGGTCTACATCGTGCCGCGCCCGGGCGACCTGTTCGTGGTCGGCGCGAGCGAGGTGGAGAGCGAGGACCGCTCGCCGGTGAGCCTGCGCAGCGCCGTGGAACTGATGGCGGCGGCGCAGAGCGTGCTGCCCGAACTGGCCGAGGCGCGCATCGTGCACATGGAGGCCAACCTGCGCCCCGCCCTGCCCGACAACGAACCCCACACCCACACCGAGCCCGGCCTGCTGCGCATCAACGGTCTGTTCCGCCACGGCTGGTTGCTCGCGCCGGCGCTGGTGCAGGACGCGCTGGCGGCTCTGGCCGACATGGAGAAGGAGCCTGCCCATGCCTGAAACCCTGATCCCGGTCGAGGCCACGCTGCGCTTCAACGAACACACCCTGCCCTGCCCAGACGGTCTGACACTGGCCGCGCTGCTGGACGCACAAGGGGTAGACGCCAACCAGATCGCCACGGCTGTGAACGGCAAGTTCGTGCCACGAGCGTTGCGCACGCAAACATGGTTGTCGGCTGGTGACACCGTGTTGACCTTTCAAGCCATCGTGGGCGGATGAACACCATGAGCACACCGACAAACACCTGGGCGCCCTACGGCGTCGAACTGAACAGCCGCTTCCTGCTCGGCACAGCCGGCTACCCGTCGCCACAGGTACTGGCCGAGAGCATCGCCGCCAGCGGCACGCAGATCGTCACCGTGGGCCTCAAGCGCACGCTGGCCGCGGGTGGCGACAACGGCTTTGTGGAGATCATCCGAACCGCCATGCAGGAACACGGCGCCCACCTGCTGCCCAACACCGCCGGCTGCCGCACCGCGCGCGAAGCCATCACGCTGGCGCACATGGCGCGCGAGCTCTACGGCACGCACTGGATCAAGCTCGAAGTGGTGGGCGACGAACACACCCTGCAGCCCGACCCCTGGGGCACGGTGGACGCCGCGGCGCAG
>JAHIQV010000444.1 GCA_018903185.1 Gammaproteobacteria bacterium
GCAGCTCGTGTTGCAGACCCTTGCGCTCGCGCAAGACGCCGAACTCCCGAGCATGGGCCGCGTGTTTCTCTACATGCCCCTCATGCACGCCGAGAGCCTGGCGTTGCAGGACGAGTGTGTGGCCCGCTTCACCCGCCTGCTCGCCAGCACCACACCCGAGCTGCACGACACGCTGACCAGCAACCTGCGCTTTGCCTACCAGCACCTCGACATCATCAGAAAGTTCGACCGATTCCCGCACCGCAACGCCGCGCTCGGCCGCGTCAGCACGCCTGAAGAAGAAGCCTTTTTGACAGACGGCCCGCGCTTCGGCCAGTGAACGCGCCCGCCCGGCTCGACGAAACGGATCGAAACCGGCTGCGTGCGCCGCGACCGGGGCCTTACAGCGTTCCGAGCGCCAGCAGCGTCAGCGCCGCGCCCACCGCGGCGGCCGCCAGCAAGGCCAGCACGCGCAACACCACCGAGTCCCCTTCAGGAGCCTGGGGCAGATCCCCGGCCTCCGCGCCGCTCCCGGGATTGACATCAACGTCAACGGCCTCCGGGTGCGTTTCACCGGCACCCAGGCGCGTGGCGCTGCCCGGCAAAGCCCAGCTCGCCCACAACGCATGGGCTTGCGCCGGAACGATGGCGCCTTGGTCGACCGCGCTCTCCACATCGGACCAGCCCAGCTGCACACGCACCGACGGCAGGAAAACGTCCTCCATCTGGGTCGCTTCCCAATGCGATTGCTCGTCCATCATCACCGTGTCCGGGTTGTCCTGGTTCATTTTGTATGCACCCCTTTTTCATTCGTCCTCTGGCAAGTCACAACGATAGCGGAAAACCTCCGCCACTGGCGCCCTGATGTGTGCCCCTTGTCGGCTGTCGTGGGGCGCACTCGCGGCCTGTGGGCACCGGAACCGTTTGCAATACCCAGATACACACAAGCCGGCTTTCATGTGCCGCCTGCATGGCGCCCACCGCCTGCGGCATAAAGTGCACCGCGCGCTTCCTAGAATGCGCCATGAACCTGCCCGCCCTGCTCGACCAGATCCACACCGAAGCCCAGGCCCTCTACGGCAAAGGCCGTGTGGCCGACTACATTCCCGCGCTCGGTGAAGTGGCGCCACGCCAGTTCGGCATGGCCGTGGCGCTGGTCAACGGCGGAATGCACACTGTGGGCGATGCCCAGGTGCCGTTCTCGCTGCAGAGCATCACCAAGCTCTTCACCTTCGTGATCGCCCTCAAGCTCATGGGCGAAGAGCTGTGGCAGCGCGTGGGCCGCGAACCCTCGGGCGCGGCGTTCAATTCCATCGTGCAGCTCGAAACCGAAAACGGCATCCCGCGCAACCCCTTCATCAACGCTGGCGCGCTCGTCATCACCGACATCCTCACCAGCCGCTACGCCCACCTCGACTACGCCCTGCTCGGCGCGCTGCGCCGCCTGGCCGACGAGCCCAACCTGCACTGGAACCCGCGCGTGGCCAGGAGCGAGCGCGAAACCGCCCATCGCAACATGGCCATGGCCTACTTCATGAAGAGCCACGGCAACTTCCAGAACGAGCCCGAGCTCGTGCTCGACAACTATTGCCGCCAGTGCGCCACCGAGATGAGCTGCGCCCAGCTCGCCCAGGCCACGCTTTTCCTCGCCAACGGCGGGCGCGATCTCGCCCTCGACGGCCAGCCCGACGAACTCTTCCTGAGCGCCGAACAAACCCGCCGCGTCAACGCCCTGCTGCTCACCTGCGGCGCCTACGACGCCGCGGGCGACTTCGCCTACCGCATCGGCCTGCCGGTGAAAACCGGCGTGGGCGGCGGCATCGTGGCCGTGGTGCCCGAGGTGGGCACGGTGGCCGTGTGGGCGCCCGAGCTCGATGCCAAAGGCAACTCGGTGCTCGGCGCTTTTGCGCTGGAGCGGCTGGTGCAGCTCACCGGCTGGGGGCACACCACGCTCTGAATGCATTCAGTTGAATGACATTGAAACCGTGAAGTTTCAAAAAAAACGTTGTTGATCAACGGTTTTTCATTGAAAATTTCATTCAATTATTCATTCATAAATTCATTCATGAGCCCGTCCAACCCCAGCGAAACCGAACCGATCCAAACCCTGGCCAGCCTCGGCGGCCAGGCGGGCGCCGCCCAGCTGCAGCAACGCCTGGGCATCAGCCAGCCCACGCTGTCGCGCCTGCTGGCTCCGCTTGTGGCCAGCGGCCTGGTGGTGGCGGTGGGCGCGGCCCGGGCGCGGCGCTACCTGCTGCCGCGCGAGGTGACCGGTGTGGGCCGCCAGGTGCCCATTCATGAAGTGACGCCGCAAGGCGAGCTGCACCCGTTCGGCACGCTCCACGCGCTGGCCGGTGGCGGCTTCTGGATGGACGAGGCCGACAAGGCGCACGGCAGCAGCGCCTTCCACGACAGCCTGCCCTGGTTCCTCTACGACATGCGGCCCCAGGGCTTTCTCGGTCGGGGCTTCGCCGCCGCACACCCGGCCCTTCAACTGCCCTCCAACCTGCAGCACTGGAGCGACGACCACATCTTGAAAGCGCTGGTCAACGCGGGCGAAGACCTGCCCGGCAACCTCATCGTCGGCGCTGCCGCGTTCGACCGCTACCTCAGCCTGCCCGCACCGCAGCGCACCCGCGCGCCCACGGTACACGCACCCGCCGCGCAATACCCGGCCCTCGCGGCCCAAGCGCTGGGGCAGACCCTGGCCGGCTCCAGCGCGGGCGGCGAACAACCCAAGTTCAGCGCTGTGCGCGATGGCCACCCGGTGCTCGTCAAGTTCTCCCCGGCGGACGACAGCGCGGCCGCCCTGCGCTGGCGCGACCTGCTCATCTGCGAAGCCCTCGCCCTGCACACGCTGGCCGGGGCCGGCATCAGCGCCGCCCACACCGGACTGGTCGAGGCCGGGGGTCGCGTCTTCCTGGAGAGCCGCCGCTTCGACCGCACGCCACAAGGCCGTGTGGGCATGGTCTCGCTCGAGGTCTACGACCGCCAGTACATCGGCCAAGGCACCAACTGGGTCGACACCGCCCGCCGCTCCGACCAGGCCGGCCCCGAGCGCCTGAGCGCGGCCGACGTGAGCACCCTCACCCTGCTCGACGCCTTTGGCGCGCTCATTGCCAACACCGACCGCCACCACGGCAACATTTCCCTGTTGCTGCGCGAACACCGCTGGCAGCTCGCCCCCGCCTACGACATGCTGCCCATGCTCTACGCGCCCGTGGCCGGCGAGCTGGTGCCGCGCGACTTCGCCGCAAACCCGCCAAGGCCCAGCGTGCACACCCTCGCCGTCTGGCCCCGTGCCCGCGAACTCGCCACGCGGTTCTGGCAGACCGCGGCGTCAGACCCGCGCATCAGCCCCGCCTTCCGGGTCATCGCCCAGGGCAATGCGCAACTGGTTACGAACTTGTGATGTAGAACGCCGTGAAATTTGAAGCAAAATGAACTACAAATCTTCAAAGCCCATCGCCATGCCAAGCCCAAACCAACCGTCCTTTGCCCGCTTTTGCGCGCTGCCTGTCGCCACGCTCCTGGCCCTGACCGTGAGCGCTTGCGCCGCCGGACCCACGGCAGCCACGACCACCACACCCGTCACCCACAACTGCAAACCCCAAGAGACCGTGGGTTTCTCTTGCGAGCTGCAGGACCGGCGGGTGCTGTCGTTGTGCGGATCGCCGGATTTCGACCAATTCAAGGGGGAGGCCAAGGACAACCCCGGGTATGCCTATGTCGCCATTAGCACAAAGCAGGGCCAGGTGCAGTTCACCTATCCCCCCAACCCCGAGGACTACAAGAAGCACATGTATTTCTGGGTGTCCATATCCGCGTGGCCTCACATGTTTGTGGCCACGGACAAAGGGTCGTTTTTGCACTTCAGCCTGGACGCTTCCGATATGAGTCCAGAGAACGCCCCTGAGGGCTGGCCACTGAGCGCAATCAAAAGCGGGTCGCTCTGCGCCCGCCGTATCAACCGGGACCACATTGATTCCTACATGGCTCAGATGATCAACAAGGCTGATTGGGAACGCTCCCGCAACAAAAGCACAGGCCAATGACGCCGGAGGTTGAACCATGGCGAATCCGGACATCCCTCACCTGAACAGCGAACAGCAACGCCAGCGCGCAGAAGCGCTTCTGGTGACGGCCTACCGCAACGGCATCACCGACCCGCGCGAGCTGGCCAACTTCATGGGGCAGGTGCAGCATGAGAGCCAGAACTTCACGCGGCTGGAGGAAAACCTCAACTACAGCGGTAGCCGCCTCTACGACGTTTTTCATAACCGCAACGGTCTGACACGAGCGAAAGCGCAAGCGCTGTCAAACATCAGCGACCCCGACGAACGGCGTCATGCCGTGGCAGAGCAGGTATACGGAGGCGAATGGGGGAAAGCTCGCTTGGGCAACACCGAGCCTGGAGATGCCTTCACCTTCCGGGGGCGCGGCTACATACAACTCACGGGCAGGAGCAACTACACCGACTCTGGCCCGAAGCTGGGACTGGATCTGGTGCGTCACCCGGAGCTGGCAGCCAGCCAGCAGAACGCCGAACGGATTGCGGTTCAGTACTGGAAAGACAACGTCCAACCCGTGCGCAGCGCCCGCACCGACGCAACCCAAGCCGGCTCCATCATCAACACCGGCGGCATCGGGGGCGAAGTCAAAGGCCTCCCCGAACGCCAAGCCAACGC